>NZ_CP015419.1 GCF_001633165.1 Rhodovulum sulfidophilum DSM 1374
TATAGCCAATCGCGAGAACATCGTAACCCCGGGCCATAGAATACAGCGTGGCGCCGCCCGCGATCGTGACCGTCTTCGGCCCGACGCCTGCCTGACCGTATGTCACGTTCCAATCGGCGGAGGTCGTTTGCCAACTGTCCCAGACAACGACGTCCTCTCCGGAAACGACCACATCGGCGCCGTTGAAGCCGTTACTCCAGTAAGTCGCTATCTCTGAATTGCCCGTGAAGTGGAAATTCCCGTTGGCCTTCGGTCCAACCCAGTAGGAGGTCGTGTCGGTACCGGCCCAAGCGACCGGGGCAAGGGGAAGGGCCGCGGCGGAGACGAGGGCCGCGGCGGAGACGAGGGCCGTGGTCGACAGGAAGTGGCGTATTCTCTGGGTGTTCATGGCAACCTTAACGCTTTGTAAAAACCGGAAGGGCCCGCCACGCGACACGACTGCCTCCCACAATCGCGACCAAGATAGACGTGCGGACGGATACCAAGTATGTCTCAACCGGTCGGGTCAAAGCGCAATCGAACAGGAATGGGCACACAAATGGATACCAATGCCCCAACACCCACTGTTTTGGGTGGCTAGACATAGGTTTCAGCGTCAGCCGACGCCCGACTCACATTGCAGCCCGGCAAAGCTGCCTATGTTTGTAATGCCCCTCGGAGCAGGGTCCGGCAAGTGGCGTTCGGTTCGACTTAACCTTAACGGCAACAACCAGCCGATCCGCTGCGGCTCTGGGCGCTTTTTCTCACATACCGGGCCCGGGAGTACCGGTCACAGTGTCGCGGCCGTGGGCCTGCGCTGAGGCCACCGAGTGCGCTCGCCTGACACAAGCCGCGACCTGAACCGACGAATGGACCGCGCCGGCAAGGCCGCCAGTTCGCAAGACCTGTCGGATCTGCCCAGGTTGACAGTTGTCAACTTGCCCTGCCTGCTGCATCGATGGCGGCCTCGCGACGACACGCGCAGGCAGAAGGTTGACGGCTGTCAACTCGGGCCAGTCTTCTGCCCGCGCTTTCCGCGTCGCTGGAACGGCGCTCCGATCCCGACATCTGACTTGAGCGGCCGGGCCGGGGTATCGGGGCGGGCAGGGCCTCAGGCTGCCATCGGACGCAGCAGGGCCATCACCATCGGTCCCGGAGAGAACCCGCCTTGGGCGGCCTTGCGACTGAGCGCGCGCAGATAGCCCCCGGGCGACTGGATCTCGGACACCCGCTGCAGGATCGCAGCTACGGTGATGGCGGCTGTCTCGGCCCCCATGGCGCGTTCGGCCTCGGCCCAGGCGTCGGGGCTGATCCCCATCATCCCTCGCACGAAGCCCGCCAGTGCGACCAGTTCATGCCAGTGGCGGGGCGGGGAGGCGGCATAGTCCAGGATGTCGGGACAAGCCTTCAGCACCAGAGCCAGCGGAAGCACCGGAGGAGCGTCCGTACCGCCAGGAATGGCAGAGAGATCCGGCATTTTGGATCCGGCAGAGCGTATCGAGGTGACAGATGCCGCCGAACCCGGATCGTCCCCCGGTTCCGATCCGCTGTCACTCCAGGTGTCACCGCCGGGTTTGAGTTCGGCCCTAGTCCCCGTCATGGACGCCGTTCCGGAGCTTCGCACCCCCGCCCCTTTTGCCATTTCTTGGCAAGGTTCAGATTCATTAAGGTCTGGATTTGAATTTTGATAGTGGCGCCCGATTTCGCCGTCACTGCCGCTCGGATTCTCTGTTTCAATCAGCAAAACACGGATCTCGGATAGGAGCCCCGACAGCCCCGCTTTCAAGGTTTCGAGCTCCGCGCAGTCCAGACGCCGCCGCATCTGCCGGTGGATATCCAGGAGCCGCGCCTCGATCCCCGTCCAATCGCCGGGAAGGCCGCTCTCACGGCCATAGACCGCCAGCTTGACCGCGTCGCGCTTGAGCAATGTCAGTTCCTCGCGCAGCCGCCTGAGCGCCTCGGCCGCGGCGCGGGCCTCGGCGGCGGCCGAAGCGATCCGCCGTGCCTCGACCAGAAGCGGGCGCAAATCGAACCCGAAGGCCCGGGCGATGCCGCCATCGGCGCCGCGAGCGGCGTAGCGCTTGCCGTTGGGGCTGTCATGGCGTGCGATCAGCCCGGCGGCCACCAGACTCGCCAGATGCCGGCGCATGGTGCTTTCGGCCATCCCATGCGCACGCTCGGAAAGCGCCGCGTTGGAGGGGAACACGATCAGCGGATCGGCTTCGGCCAGAACCTTGCCGGGATGGAAGCTGAGCAGCGCGTTCAGCACCGTCAGCTCGCGATCGCCGATGCCATAGGCAGCACGGGCGGCGCAAAGCTCGCGGAAAAGTTCCCATTTGTCGAATTCGGGAACGCTGGCGGGCCGCTGCGCGTCGCGCGCACGGTCCAACAGGGCAGCCGTCATCGGCCGCTGCCCGAAGGGCGTCGTTGTCAAGACCTGCATGGCCATTCACGAGGCAAAACTTTCCGCCCGCCCGCAACTTGCGGCGGTTGACAGATGTCAACTCATGGCCCAGAATCGAAGGTGCTAGACAACGATAGGGGCCTCTCGGGATGCGTTCTCGGGGGGCTTCTTCTTTTGGTCCTGCCTGTCTCGTGCCTCCTTTTGTTGTTTACACTGCTCTTCTCAGTCCTCGCGCCCGTCCTGCCATTCGCCATGCAGACGGGCGAGGTTCTCGACCAGCCAATCCTCGAACCCGGCCGACACGCCATTGTCGACGCTGAGCACGGTTCGGCCGCGCTTGCGCGCCACCTCGGCCAGCGCGCGGCCATCGGCGGCGGTCACGACGCGGGGGCGCGGGGCAGGGGGGCGGGGTTGGGCCAGGGCCGCCATCACCGCCTCGAACCGGGCGTCGGAACTCTCGCCCACTGCCCGGTCGGTCAGATCGCGGCCCTTGAGCTTGTCGGCAAGCGCCAGCCAGCGGTCGCGCCCGATGCCCGGCGCCGACCCGATCACCTCGATCAGCTCGATCGGGACCCGGTCGGCGACGGAAAGCATGCGGGAAATCAATGTCTTGTCGACATGGAGCGCGTCGCAGATGATCTTGCGGTCATAGCCCGCGTCGCGCATCTGGCGGGCGAAATTGGCCCGCTCGATGAAGGTCAGATCGCGCCGCGCGGCGTTTTCCTGGCCCTGGGCGATCACCAATCCGCAATCGTCCAGCTCCCGCACCATGGCCTTGATCGGCAGATGCAGCGCCTTCAGCGCGGCGACCCGGCGGCGGCCGTAGACGACCTGATAGCGCTCGGTGTCGTCGGGGTTCGGCCGCAGCAGCACCGGCACCTGCTGACCATAGACCCGGATCGACTCGATCAGCTGCTCGAGCCCCGGATCCTCGGCATCGAGCCGGTCGCGGAAGCCCGCATCGTCGATCATCCGCGGATCGACCTCGACGATGGAGCGGGATTTCAGTTCCGCGATGGACTGGCTGACAGCCCCGATGGCACCCTTGGAATAGCGCGGCCGCGCGGCATCGACCCGGGTCGGGCGCGGCTCGGCCCCGGCCTCGGTTGCGGACGCGGGCTTGCCCGGATCCATCAGCCCTTTCAGAAGGTCCTTGCGCGCCATCTCAACGCCCCCATGCCTGACGGACCAGCGCCTCGATCTCGGCGTTGACGTTGTTCAGGCTTTCCATCGCGCGTTCATAGGTCGAGCGGGTGAATTGCGAGCGTTCCACCTCGTAAAGCGTCTGCTTGGTGATCCCGGCATCCGAGATCGCGGTCGATTTCAGCATCGGGTGGTTCAGCACATGGTCGCCGAACATCGAGCGCATGAAGCTGACCATCTGGTTCTGCGGCCCGTCGCCGGGTTCGTAGCGGGTGATGAGATAGCGCAGCCAGTCATAGGACATGTCGGCGCCGGCCTCCGAGACCACGCCCAGAAGGTTCGAGACCATCAGCAGGAACTGGCACATCGACATCACGTCCAGCATCTGCGGATGCACCGTCACCAGCACCGCCGTCGCCGCCGACAGCGCCGACATGGTCAGGAAGCCAAGCTGCGGCGGGCAGTCCATGACCACGACGTCGTAATCGCCCTCGACCTGGGCGAGCGCATCGCCGACCCGGGTGAAGAACAGGCTGCCCGACCGGTTGGTCAGCGCCCGCGGCGTCTCGTGCTCGAACTCCATCAGGTCGAGATTGCCGGGAATGATGTCGAGATTGGTGAAATAGGTCTTCTGGATCACCCGGGGCAGGGGGACCGGATCATCATAGCGGATCGCATCATAGAGCGTGCCGCCGTCGAGCAGGTCGAATTCCGGCTGGAACCCGTGCAGCGCCGAGAAGCTGGCCTGCGGGTCCAGATCGACGCCCAGCACCCGGTAGCCGTCCAGCGCCATCTTCTGCGCCAGATGCGCGGCAGTGGTGGTCTTGCCGGACCCGCCCTTGAAGTTGATGACGGTGATGACCTGCAGATGGTCGCCCTCGCGCCGCCCGGGCAGGTAGGTGCCGGGGGTTTTCGTCCCGGCCTCCAGGAACTTGCGCAGCTCCTGGATGTTCTCGGGGCTGTAATAGCGGCGGCCATTGGCGCGAATCTCTGGCGAGGGGCCCTTGCCGTCCAGATGCAGCTTGCGCAGATAGGCATCCTTGACGCCCAGAAGCTGGGCGACCTCGCCCGAGGTGAATCGGCGCAGGGTCCGCTTGGCGTCCGGGGGGAAAAGCTGTGCCCTATGTGCCTGTAATCTTTCGGAAAGCTTTTGCGCATGCTCTCCGACCAACAGGTCGATGCGTTCCTGCCTGCGTACCATTTCTGCCCTCGGACCCGGAACCGTTTGTTACGGTTTCCCGCGTTTTGTTCCCTTTGTTCCGTATATTACTGGCCGAGCTTCGGGATTCGGGCAAGCGGTTTCTGCCGGGGCGCCGGCCTGCGGGTCGGGACGAGGATCAGTCGGCGCGCGGTTACGGCTTTGCCATGCCCGTTGCCAAGCGCCTTCGCCAGGGTAGATCCGGGGCAGGGGGGCGCGCGTCCCGCCCGGCGTCGCCCCCGCGCCAGTCCCCGCACCAGCCCGGACCGCGAGGCTTGAATTTCCCCCGCCGGGCCGCCATTGTCACCCCGAAATATCCAGCCACAAGCCCGCCCGTCAGGCTTTCAGCCAGCACATGCAGATCGACGGCAAGGCAGGCATATGGCGATGGATGGACAGGCCCTCGGGCCGCGGCAGGACACGTCCCGGCAGGACACTTCACCGCAGGATGCGCCGCCCGCAAGGCGCAGGCGGGTATCCCCCTGGGGCATCCTCAAGCCGGTGCGCCCCCGGATCTGGCTGGCGATGGCGATCTCGGCCGGCTCGGCGCTGTTCACGCTGGCGGTGATGGTTCTGCTGATGGCAGCGGTCGGGCGGCTGGCGGCAGAGCCGGGCAGCCTGCCATGGGGGCTGTTCGCGGGTGTCGTGATCTGCACCATCGGGGCCTATGTGGCGCGGCTGGGGGCCTTCAACCAGGCCCATTACGCCGCCTTCCGGTTGGAACGCCTCCTGCGCAACGGGCTGGCCGCGCGGCTGGCGCGTGTGCCCCTGGGCTATGTCGAGACCCAGGGCGCGGGCGCGCTGGCCAAGGTGATCCATGACGACGTCAAGGCGCTTCATGTCTTCGTGGCAGACAGCACCCCGCTTTATGCCCGCGCCTATGTGACCCCGGTGGTGACGCTGGCGGTGCTGCTCTGGCTCGACTGGCGGCTGGCCCTGGTGACGCTGGCGGTGCTGGGGCTGGGCTATGGCATCCTGACGCGGGCGCAGCGCCAACGGCGCGACATGGTCCGGGCCTATAACGCCGCCCGCGAGAAGGTCAGCGCGGCGGTGGTGGAATATGTGCAGGCGATGCCCGTGGTGCGCAATTTCGACAGCGGACAGCAAAGCTTCGGGCGCTATCAGGCGGCGCTGGACGGCTATCTGAAGGTCATGCTCGACTGGTACCGCGCGGCGGGCTTTCCGGCACGGTTCTCCTGGCTGGTGCTGAGCCCGATGCCGACCCTGACGCTGGTGCTGGGGGCGGGGCTGATCCTGACGGCCGCGGGCGATCTCGAGATGTCGCGCTGGCTGGGAGTACTTCTGATCTGCACCGGCATGGCCGAGGCGATGATGCCGATGATGATGCTGCGCCACATGATCGAGAAGGTGGGCCTCAGCGTCGCCCGGATCGAGGAGGTGATGCAGGCCCCCGAGCTGAAGCAGCGCGCCGATCTGCCTGTCGCAGCCCCCGAAGGCGCCCCGGCGCTAAGCTTCGAGGGCGTGCGTTTCGCCTATGGCCCGGATCTGGCGCCCGCCTTGCAGGATGTGAGCTTCGAGGTGGCCCGGGGCAGCGTGACCGCGCTGGTCGGGCCCTCGGGCGCCGGCAAGACCACGGTCGCGCGGCTGATCCCGCGCTTCTGGGATGTCACGGCGGGGCGGATCTGCCTTGACGGCACCGATATCCGGGCGCTTGCCCCAGACGATCTGCTGGAAAAGGTCGCCTTCGTCTTTCAGGAAAGTTTCCTGTTCGCCGACACGATCGCGGGCAATATCCGGATCGGTCGCCCCGATGCCAGCGACGAGCAGGTGATTGCGGCGGCGCGCGCGGCCCAGGCCGACGGCTTCATCCGCGAGCTGCCGCAGGGCTATGACACGCCGGTGGGCGAGCGCGGCGTGTTCCTGTCGGGCGGCCAGCGCCAGCGCATCGCCATCGCCCGGGCGCTGTTGCAGGACCGGCCACTACTGGTGCTGGACGAGGCCACGGCCTTTGCCGATCCCGAGAACGAGGCCGAGCTGATCGCGGCGCTGTCGGAACTCATGCGCGGGCGCACGGTCATCATGGTGGCGCACCGGCTGGCGACGATCCGCGATGCCGATCAGATCCTTGTCTTCGAGCGGGGCCGGATCGCCGAAAGGGGCAGCCATGACGCGCTGCTGGAGGCCGGGGGAACCTATGCAAGGCTCTGGCATAATTACGAAAAGGCACAGACCTGGTCGCTGGGCGCGGCCCGGGCTCCGGTGACCGAGGAGGCGGCCCGATGAACGCGACAGCAAAAGCCGGGGCAGCCCCCCGCAAGACCGGAAAGACCGGCGCCACCTCCTTTGCCACCACCTTCCGCCAGTTGGCCGACAGCGTCGGGCCAGAGGACGCGCCGGGGCTGCGCCGGGCGCTGGCAGGCCTGATCGCAGCGGCCGCGCTTCAGGGTTTCGGACTGGCGGCCATCGCGCCTTTGTTCACGGCGGCGGCCACCGGGCCGGGGCTGCGCGAGGCGCTGTTCTGGTTCGGGGTGATGGTCGTCCTGATGGGCGCGGCCTCGGCGTTGCGCTGGGTCGCGCAGGGGTTCGACTTCGACGGGCGCATGGTGCGCGCGACCTGGCGGCTGCGCAGCCGTCTGGGCGCCAAGCTGCGCGAGATCCCTCTGGAACAGTTGCAGGACCGGCGCGCGGGCGAGCTGAACTCGATGGTGCTGGGCAATGTCGACGAGAACCTGCTTTATGCGCTGACGGTGCTGAACCTCGTCTTCACCGCGGTGGTGACACCCTTCTGCGCGGCGCTGGGGATATTGCTGTTCGACTGGCGGCTGGGGCTCTTGCTGCTGCTGGTCTTCCCCGCCATCGTGCCGCTTTACCGCTGGCGGCGTCCGGCGCTGGGGCGGGGCAAGCGCATCCTCGGACAGGCCCATCAGGAGGCCAGCGCCGACGTTCTGGAATATACCCAGGGCCTGCCGATCCTGCGCGCCGTGGGCCGGGCGGGCGAGAAGGCCCAGCGGCTCTCGGCCACCTTCCGCAAGCTCGAACAGATCCAGATCTTCGGCCATCGCAAGGGCGCCAAGCCCAACATCATCGTGGCCAGCGTGGTCGAACTGGGGCTGGTCGCGGTGCTGGGCGTGGGCGTCTGGCTGGTGGTGGCGGGCAGCCTGCATCCGGCAGCCCTTGGCGCGGTCTTCGTGATCGTGGTGCGCCTGTCCGAGCCCTTGTCGACCTTCATCCTCTATACCGCCATGCTCGAGGTGATGGAGGCCGCGCTGGAACGGATCGCGGCCCTGATGGCGATCCGCCCGGCGCCGCAGATGGACCCGCCCGCGATGCCCGAGAGCCATGAGATCCGGTTCGAGGGCGTGGGCTTCACCTATGCCAATGCCGACAGCCCCACGATCCGCGATTTCGACGCGGTGCTGCCCGAACGCTCGCTGACCGCGCTGGTCGGGCCGTCGGGCTGCGGCAAGACCACGCTGACGCGGCTGCTGCTGCGCCATTTCGATCCGCAAAAGGGGCGCGTCACCATCGGCGGGGTCGATCTGCGGCAGATCCCGGCGGACCGGATCGACGGGCTGGTCTCGGTCGTGTTCCAGGATGTCTACCTGTTCAACGACACGGTCCTGGCCAATATCCGCATGGGCCGCCCCGATGCCAGCGATGACGAGGTCCGCGCCGCCGCCGCCGCGGCGCAATGCCTCGATTTCATCGAGCGGCTGCCGCAGGGCTGGCACACGCCCTTGGGCGAGATCGGCGGGCGGCTGTCAGGGGGCGAGCGTCAGCGCATTTCGATCGCGCGGGCGCTTCTGAAGGACGCACCCATCGTGGTGCTGGACGAGCCGACGGCGGCGCTCGATACCGAAAGCGAGCTGGCGGTGCAGAGCGCGCTGGATGCGCTGGTGGCCGAGAAGACGGTGATCGTGATCGCGCACCGGCTGTCGACCATCGTCGGGGCCGATCAGATCCTGGTCATCGAAAACGGGCGGCTGGCCCAGGCGGGCCGCCACGGGGCGCTGATCGGGCAGGGCGGGCGCTATGCCCGGATGTGGGCCGCGCAGGGCGCGCGCAAGCGCTGGTCGGTGGCGGGCTGATCAGCGCGCCACGATCAGCGGCGTGTGGCTGACCGGATCGTCGAGGATCAGCGCATCGAGCCCGAAGACCCGGCGCAGCAGCTCGGGCGTCATCAGATCGCGCGGCGTGCCCTCGGCCACCAGCGCGCCCTCGGCCATGACGATCAGGTGGTCGGCATGGCGGCAGGCCTGGTTCAGGTCATGCAGCACCGCGACGATGGTGCGCCCGCGCTCGCGGTTGAGCCGCTGCAGCAGGCGCAACAGGTCAAGCTGATGGGCGATGTCGAGATAGGTCGTGGGCTCGTCCAGCAGCAGGATCGGGGTCTCCTGCGCCAGTACCAGCGCGATCCAGACCCGCTGGCGCTGCCCGCCCGACAGCGCGTCGACATCGCGCCCGGCCAGATCGGCGATGCCGGTGGCTGCCATGGCCTCGGCCACGATCCGCTCGTCCCTCTCGCTCCATTGCCGGAACGGGCCCTGATGGGGATAGCGCCCGCGCGCCACCAGATCGCCGACGGTGATGCCCGCGGGCGCCTGCGCGCTTTGCGGCAACAGCCCCACCTGGCAGGCCAGCGCGCGCGCGGGCATCCGGGCGATGTTCTGCCCGTCCAGCAGCACCTGCCCGCTCTGCGCCGGCAGAAGGTTGCAAAGCCCCCGCAACAGGGTCGACTTCCCGCAGCCATTCGGCCCCAGAATGACCGAGACGCGGCCCGCGGGCACCTCCAGCGTGATGTCCCGACAGACCGGCTTTCCGGCATAGCTGAGACCCAGGGCATGGGCGGTCAGCCGCGGGCCGGTGGCGGGGTCATCGGCAGGGATCTGGCCGGAGATCTGCGCAGAGATCTGGGCGGTGAACGGGCCGGGATCGGGTCGGGTCATGGAAACCTCGGGCTGGCAATGCGCGGGCGCGGTGGGGTCAGGACAGAAGCGCGTCGAGGGGCCGGTCGGCGGCTCCCTCGCGGGCGAAGGCGGTGCAGGTGCGGGTCACGGCGGCGACCAGCTCGGCGACGTCATCGGCGCTGTAATGGGCGTGGCGATAGCTCATCATCATGCGCAGGCCCCGCTTGCCGCCGATCACGTCCTCGACCACCTCGAATTGCAGCCCCAGCACCGAATCGGTCTTGTCCGGGTCGACCTGGCGAAAGCGGACCGGGCCCTCGGAGCCCTCCAGCGCGCCGTTCAGGGCGTTGCGGGCATGGATCTGGATGAAGACCTCGAACATATGCGCGCCGGGGGCGGCGGTGCCGTCGGACAGCCTTTCCTCGACCAGATCGATGGGGATCTCGCAATGGGGCAGCGAGCCGTTGATCATGTCGCGCACGGTGCCGATCAGGGCGCGCGGGGTCAGATGGCCGGGCGCGCGCAGGCAATGCGCGGTGACGGTGGTGAAATAGCCGATCGTGTCGAAATAATCGGGATCGGTCCGGCCCGAGGCCGAGGTCCCGACGGTCAGCGCATCCAGCCCAGCAAGCCGTTGCAGTGCCACTGAAATCGCCGCGTAGACGGTGTTGAAAAGCGAGGCCGAACAGGCCTTGGACAGGGCATAGAGCCCATCCGAGACATGGGGCTCCAGCGCGATCTCGCACCATGCGCCCCCCGCATCATTGGCGGCGTCAGGATTCTGGGGCAGCGGCGGCGCATCGGGACGGCGGATCGGGCAGGGCGGAGGCGCGTCGCTGAGCGCATCGAGCCAGTAACTCAGGGCGCGCGGATCGGGGCCTCTGGCAGCCTGGCGGCGGGCGAAGGCGTGGAAGGGCGCGGCAGGCGCGGCCCAGAGCGGCGGCCGCCCCGCCGCGCGGGCGGCATAGGCGCGGGCCAGTTCGTCCATCATCAGGTTGACCGACCACTCGTCCAGCACGACGTGGTGGAAGAGAAATGACAAAAGCTGCCCCTCGCCGGTCCGAATGAAGCGGAGCCTGACCGGCAGCTCGCGGGCCAGGTCGAAATCATGGGCGGCCTCGGCGGCCAGAACCGGAGCCGGATCCTCGACATCGCCCGAGGGCATGAACCAGCCCATGCGGTCGAGCTCTGCCATCGGCACGGCCTCCTGAAGGACCCCGTCGGGGCTGTCTGCGAACCGGCTGCGCAGGGCCGGGTGACGCTCCATCACGTCGCGAAAGGCGGTGGCAAAGACCGTCTCGTCGACCGGGTCGAGGAAACGCAGGACGAAGGGGATGTTGAAGATCGGGCCGAAGCCGAGCGCCTCGTAGATCTTCCACAACGAGGCCTGGGCCAGGGAAAGCGGCGCCCGGTCCGCGGGGGCTGCGGAACGGTCGGGCGCCGCCGCGAGGCCGGTCCCGCTCCGGCGCGCCAGCGGGGCCAGCGCCGCCGCCGTGGGATGGAGGAAGAGATCGTTCAGGCGCAGCTCGATCCCGTGGGTCGCGGCCAGCCGGCCGATGATCCGGGTGGCGGTCAGGGAGTGCCCGCCCATGTCGAAGAAATCGCAATCGGCCGTCATCTGCGGCGCTTCCAGCGCGCTGCGGAACTCGGCGAGGATGAGCCGGGTGATGTCGTCCCCAGGCCCGGTCTCGCCTGCCAGGGCGGGCTCCGCCCCGGGGATCAGCTCGGCCAGCAACGTGGCGCTGTCGGGCAGATCGTCGGCCACCGGATGGCGGATCAGGGCCAGCCGCGCGGCACCGGGGGCCAGGACCAGCACGACGCGCAAAGGCGGCTGGCGCGACAGGTCCCAGGGCGCGGCGGCGCAGGTGTCAATGACAGGGCCGATCCCGTCCGCGCTTGCGGCCCAGCGGAGGCGCAGGTCGGGACGCCCCCGGCCGGGCCCCACCAGAAGCCCGCTGGCATCGTCGAAGCGGTAGAGCCGCGTCAGCTCGGCCCGCCCGGCCAGCGCCTCGGCAATGGCGACGACTACCGCGCCCGGTTCCAGATGATCGGGCAGTGAAACCTGCGCGATCCGGGGGGCGAGCCCGTCTTCGGATTGCTGATGCGCCAACCAGGCCCGTCCCTCGCCGGGCCGGGACGGGCGGCTGGGCAGGGCCTGTTCCGGGCCATGGGTGGTCATGCTCTGTCCTCCTTGCTGGGATGGGGCATCGCCTATCCCCGCCGTCTTTTGCGGGTCAGCAGCCAGATCAGGTAAAGCCCGCCGATGACGCCCGTGACCTGACCGATAGGCAGGATCGCGCCCCAGGGCGCGACGCGGCTGAGAAGATCCGCGCCCAGCATCAGCGCGGCCCCCATCAGCGCGGCGCCGATCAGGGGCTGATCGGGCATGCGGGCGAGCCTGCGGACCAGTTGCGGGGCGGCAAGGGCCACGAAGGCGATGGGGCCCGCCGCCGCCGTGGCCAGCGCCGCCAGCGTCACGGCGCCCGCCAGCATCCGGCGGCGCGCCTGCTCGACCGGCACCCCCAGGGGGCCCGCCAGATCGTCGCCCATGGCCATCAGCCCCAGCGGGCGCATCCCCAGCAGAAGCGGCGGCATCAGCAGCCCCAGCCCCAGCCAGAGCGGCCAGACATGGCCCCAGCTCCGACCCTCGACCGAGCCGGCAAGCCACAGGTTGCCGGAAATCGCGGCGTCGAGGTCTCCGCGCACCAGCAGAAGCGCGTTGAAGGCGCTGAGGATCGCGCCGACGCCGATGCCGGTCAGAACCAGCCGGTAGGCACCGACCCGCCCGTCCTTGCGCGCCAGAAGATAGACGCAGATCCCGGTCAGAAGCGCGCCCGCCAGCGCCGCGGGCACCACGCCCGCCCCGGACCCGCCGAACCCGATGATCCAGACCAGCGCGCCGCTGGCCGCGCCCGCGGTGAAGCCGATCACGTCGGGCGAGCCCAGCGGGTTCCGGGACACCGTCTGGAAGATCGCGCCCGAGGCCCCCAGCGCCGCCCCCGCGCCCAGCGTCACCAGAAGACGCGGCAGGCGGATATCCATCACCACATGGTCCAGCATCCGAGAGGGCGCCTCGCCCGCCAGCACCTGCCAGATCTCGGCCGGGCCGATGGCGATCCGCCCGAGCCGCAGCGAGACGAGCGCCCCCGCCGCGATCAGGAGCGCCAGCGCGAGGTTCACCCAAAGCGCCCGCCGCCCGCTCCGGAGCGACAGGCCGCGCCAGCGCCAGACGATATGCGCGGCCCCGCTCACAGCGCGTTCATCCGCATCCGGCGGGCAAGGGCCACGAAGACCGGACCGCCGATCAGCGCGGCCATGATGCCGACATCGATCTGGGTCGGCCCGCCGATCACCCGCCCGGCCAGATCGGCAATGCCGACAAGCGCGCCGCCGAGGATCATCGAGGCCAGCAGAAGCCCGCGATGGGCGGGACCGACGATGTGGCGCGCGAGATGCGGGGCCGAGAGCCCGACAAAGGTGATGGGACCCGCCGCCGCCGTCGCAACCCCGCTAAGCACCACGATCACGCCCGCGGCGGCCAGCCAGATCCGGCGCGGATCGGCCCCGAGGCTCTGGCCGAAATCCTGCCCCAGCGCCAGCGCATCAAGCGGCCGCGCCAGCGCCAGCGCGGCCAGAGCGCCAAGGGCCACGAGGGCCGCGGCCGGCCCCAGCACCTGCCAGTCGCGCCCCTGCAGCGAGCCCACCGCCCAGTGGCGGAACTGGTCGAAGACATGGGCCTCGACATTGACGGTGACGAGCCGGGTCAGGGTCAGAAGCACGATCGACAGCGCCGCCCCCGCCAGCACCAGCCTGACCGGGTCCCGGGTCCGGGCCATGCCGCCAAGGGCGAAGACCGCCGCGCCGCCAAGCCCCGCGCCGCCGATCCCCGCCCAGAGCGAGCCTCCGATATCGATCCGCCCGGTCAGCGCGATCAGGCAGACGATGGCCAGCGTCGCCCCGGCCGAGACCCCCAGAAGCCCCGGATCGGCCAGCGGGTTGCGGGTCAGCGTCTGCATCATCGCCCCAGCCGCCCCGAGTGCGGCCCCCACCACCAGCGCCAGCAGGGCGCGCGGCAGGCGCTGCTCGCGCACCAGAAGATGCGCGCCGTCGGTCGGGTCGAACCGAAGCAGGGCCTCCAGCGTGACATCGGGCGTGATCTCGCGCGGGCCGAAAAACAGGCTTGCCAGCGTCACCGCCACCAACAGCCCGAGCGTCGGCCAAAGCCGTCTTGTGCGGGCCACGGGCTCAGGCCCCGCCGAACTGGCGGGCGATGCCGTCGACGACCTCGCGGGCGCTGTAATAGTCGATGCGGAACGAGTTCTTCCCCAGCCCGTAGACCTGTCCGCGCTGCACCGAGGGCAGGTTGGCCAGGATCGGGTCGGCCATGAAGCGCGCGGCATCGGCCTTTGTGCCCGCCAGCAGGAAGGTGGTCTCGGCTCTCAGCTGGGTCAGATGCTCGTAGGAGGCGCGCACCACATCGGCCGAGGCGGGCATCGAGGCGCTTTGCCAGCCGGTCGGCGGGTCTTCGAGATCGAAGCCCAGCCCGGTCAGCAGGCGGCCATGGGCGCCCTTGGCGCGGGCGATGGGGTTGGGCGCGCCGGGGCCGTTATAGCTGACGATATTGGCGCGGCCGTCGGGCAGGGTCAGGGTGGCGCGGGTGGCGTCGAGCGTCTCGGCAAAGCCCGTCAGCAGGGCCTCCGCCTCGGCCTCGCGGCCGGTGGCTTGGGCAAGCCTTCTGGTCAGATTTTCCCAGGCCATCGCACCGTAATCGAGCACCAGCACGGGGGCCACCTCGGCCAGGGCCGCACGCTGCGCCAGCGCGGAATCGGCGCCGCCCGCCGAGACCACGATCAGGTCGGGCTCCAGCGCCCAGGCGGCTTCGAGGTCGATCGAGCCCGCGCGCCAGAGCTTCTCGACGCCGCGGGCCCGGGCCTCGGCCTGCCACTGGTCGAAGAAGGCCCCGCGCACGGTGGTGGCGCTGGCGATTACCGGTGCGCCGATGGCCAGCAGGCTGCCGGTCAGCGTGACCGAAGTCGACAGGATCCGGGCAGGCGCCCGGGGCAGGGCGGTTTCGCTGCCATCGGCATTGGTCAGGCGGCGCGGCCAGCCCGTGACGGCCCCGACGGAGCTGCCAAGTGCTGCGGCGCAGGTGGCGAGGGTCAGGAAGGAACGGCGGTTCATGTCTTCTCCTGTCGGCTGGCAATGGGGCGAGCGGTACGGGGGGTGTGGCATGGCGCGGGACCGGCGGGGCGCTCTGCAAGCAGATCCGCGAGGGGACGGTCCCGCGCGCCCGGGGCGCAGGCGCGCGCAAGGAAGGGGACAAGCGTGCGGGCGGCGGCGGCGACCTCCTTGGCCGCGGCGGGATCGGCGTCGATCGACAAGGCCAGATCCGAGCCGTCGGTGCGGGCGCTCCAGGTCAGGTTGAAGCCATCGCCGGGACCGGCGGCCAGCACCTCGCTGCGGGCGGTGCAACCGGGGAATTCGGGCGGATCGAAGGGCAGCACATTGACCAGCGGCGAGAAGAAGAACCGCTCGCCCGCGCGCAGGCCGCGATCGGCGGCCAGCTGTTCGACCCGGTAGCGGCCGTGGCGGCGCAGCCCGCGCAGCGCGCGCCCGCTGCGCGCGAGATAGGCACCCAGCGTTTCCCCGTGCCGGTGCGAGACGATCAGGGGCAGGATGTTCACCACCATCGCCGGAATGGCGGCGGCGACGCTGCCCAGACGGCTTTGATAGGGCAGCCAGACCGGCAGGCCCGGCGCGCCCTCGGGGCGATCGCGCGCGATCCAGGCGGCGCTGAGCAGGGTCAGAAGGTCGGGCCAGCCCATCTCCGCCGCGCGGGCCGCCCGCTGCAGCTGGCCGTCCAGCCCTGCAGGCAGGTCGGGTGCGGCGGCAACCGGCGTGGGGGCGTAGTCCTCGGCCCCCTTGGGCAGCACGATCAGGTCGGGGATGTCGCGCAGGACCTCGGCCCAGTGGGCCCGGTCGCGGTCATGGCGGGGGCCCGCGCGATAGACGGTTTCCTCCTCGAGGTAGCGGGCGAAGGGCAGGAACGGTCCGGGACCCGCGCATTGGCCGAGAGCCTCGGCGTAAAGCGCCCCAGCGCGCCGCTCGATCAGCGACACGCCGTAGCCGTCCAGCACGATATGGTGGCCGCGCAGGTACCACAGCCAGCGGCGCGGCCCCACCCGCAACAGCCAGAGCGCGGCAAGCGGGTCGCGTTCCAGGTCGATGGGCCGGGCGATGTCATCTGCCATCATCCGGCGGGCGCGGGCCTCGGGATCGGCGGTGCCCCGCAGGTCTTGCACGCGCACCGCCGGAACGCCACCGGGATCGACCCGCTGGCGCGGCCCGCCCGGCCCGTCGCGAAAACGCAGCGCCAGCACCTCGGCCTCGCGCGCAAGCCGGGACAGGGCGGCGACAAGGGCGATCTCCTCCGCCGCGCCCTCGATCTCGATGCAATGGGCCACGGTGGAGAGCGGCCGGTCCGGGTGAAAGCGGAACTCCTCCCAGAAATCGAGCTGGGCGAGGGTCAGCTCCAGCCAGGCGGCGCCCCGGGGCTCTGCGGTCATCCCAGATCCTCCGGTTCGGGGCGGGGCGGGATCAGCTGCGCAGCCTGCCGGGCGGTGCGTGCCGGGATCAGCCGGGAGGGGCGCAGCGCCGTGCCGAAGCGGGCATTCAGCGCCGCGGCCACAGGGATCAGGTGCCCGGGCAGCAGACCCAGTTCGATCAGCGGACTGTCGATGGTGGCCTCGGGGTCCGGGCCGGTCTGCCGCAGGTAGATGTCGAGGACCTCCCGGCCCAGCCCGTCCGGGCATGGCGCGGTGGGGGACAGGGCCAGCGCCCGGGCGGCGGCGCGGTCGGGCTTGCCGTTGGACGAGAGCGGCAGCGCCGCCACGGCCAGGAACCGGTCGGGCAGATGCGATTGCGGCAGCCGACCGCGCAGCCAGGCGCGCAGCTCCGCGGCGCCGGGGGGCTGGCCGTCGCGCGCCGCATAAAGCGCGACCAGCGTGGTCTCGCGCCCGTCGCCGGGGGCCAGATCGACCACCATGGCCTGGGACAGGGCGGGGTGATCGGCCAGCGCGGCCTCGATCTCGCCAAGGCTCACGCGGACGCCACGCACCTTGACATAGCCGCCCACCCTGCCGGCAAACAGGATCTGTCCCGGCCGGTCGGCGGACCATTGGCCCAGATCGCCGGTGCGGAAGGCGCGACGGGGCGTGCCGTCCGGGTCGGGCAGGGTGACGAAACCGTCCTGGCTCAGGCCGCCCGCCTCCAGATAGCCCAGCGACAGGCAGTCGCCCGTGGTGTGGATGCGCCCGGTGACGCCGGGCGGGCAGGGCTCTCCCAGCGGGTTGCAGATCCGGTACCCGGCCCCGTCGAGCGGGCGCCCATAGGGCACGGGGGCAGTCCCGCTGGCAGACATGTCGTCAGCCGCGGAAACGATCTCGGGCCCGATCTCGTGCCAGATGCTCCAGATCGTGGTTTCGGTGGGGCCGCCCAGCGAGATCAGCCGCGCGGCGGGGCAGAGCCTGCGCAGCTCCGCCACGGTGGCGGGCTTGATGTAGTCGCCGCCCTGGGCGATCAGGCGCAGGCTGTCGATCTGTCCGGGCCGGGCGCAGGCCAGCAGCATCTCCACGATCGCCGGCACCGACACCCAAAGCGTCACCCGGTGCCGCGCGACCAGCCGGGCCCATTCCATCGCGTCCTTTTCATGTCCGGCGGCGGGCAGCACCACACAGGCCCCAGCCGCAAGCCCGCCGAAAATATCGAAAAGCGACATGTCGTGATGCAGAGGCGTGACCGAGATCAGCACGTCCTCCGGGCCCGGCTTCCAGGCCGAAAGGGTCTGGTCCAGAACATTGGCGGTGGCGCGGTTGGACAGCACCACGCATTTGGGCGCGCCGGTGGTGCCCGAGGTGAAGAGGTAATAGCCCGGCCCGGTATCGAGACTGCGCAGGCGCAGAATGGCCGCGTCCGGAAGCGCGCCGCCGGGCCGCGGCAGATCGCCGGGACGCAGACAGGGCCGGCCCGGCAGATCCTCGCCCGAGACGACCAGCGCGGGCGCGGCACGGTCCAGCAGATACTCCCGGCGGGCGGGCGGCGCGGCGGCGTCGATCGGCGCCCAGACGATCCCGGCCAGGGCGGCGGCCAGTTGCAGGACCACGTGATCGATCCCGCGCGGCAGATGGATGGCCAGCACGTCGCCGGGGCCCATCCCCTGCGCGGCGAGCCCCGCAAGGGCGGCGGTGACCCGCGCGCGGAGCGCAGGGTAGTCGAGCCTCTCTTCGCCGCAGATCAGCGCGGGTCCGCGCGCGCGGTCCAGGGCTTCGGCGATCCGCAGCAGATGGGGGGCAGGATCGGCCACATGGGGGCTTTGCGGCGGCAGCTCTACCGGGACCAGCGGATCGGGCAGGCTCAGCTCGCCGGTCCGGGCCATGGTTTCCAGCGCGCGCAGGCTGGCATCCAGAATGGCCTTGACGGTCGCTGGGTCAAGGACGCCCTCGGCATGGTCGGCGGCGATCTCGATCCCGCCGCCGGGCGCGCGCATCAGGCGCATGTCCAGCGCGACCTGGGGCGTCTGGGTCAACCCGTCCACCTGGCGCATCGGCGCGCCCATGGGCGGCGCCTGCCAGTCCAGCCCGTTGGTCAGCACCACCGGCAGGGCCAGCGGCCCGCCGGTCTGACCCATGAGCTGGCGTGCCAGATCGACCCCGGAAAAGCCCATATGCCCGAGCCCCGCCATGGTCTGCGCCTGAAGCGCCGCGGCCCGCTCGCGCGGGGTGCCAGAGGTCGCGTTATGGTCGATCACGATGAAGGACGAGCGGTTGCCCAGGTCCTCGCGGTCAAGCGCCGGGGCCGTGGGCAGGCCCGCGCAGATCCTCAGATCCGGGGTGAAGCGGGCCAGCACCTCGAGGATCGCAAAGCCCAAAACCGTGTTCAGGAACAGCCCCTCGCGCGCGGCGGCGCGGCGCAGCGGGCGGATCAGCTCGGGCGCAAGGATCCGCGAGGCACGCCGGTAGCGCGCCGGTCCCGGCCGGTCGGGCGGTCTGCGCCAGGGCAGGCGCGGGGCGCTTTCGACGCGGGCCAGGGCTCCGGCCCAATAGGCGGCATCGGCGGCACGCTCGGCAGCCGGAACCGGTTGCGGAACGGGCAGGGGTGCCGAGGCGGGCCGGGCGGGCGGCGGGTCCGTCGCGAAAAGCTCGGCACAGATCTGGGCGATGGCGGGCCCGTCCAGCGCGAGGGCGTCGAACTTGACGGCCAGCGCGTCCTCCTGCCCCTCGGGCAGGAGCAGGGCGCGAACCTGCCAGAGCGGGCCGTCCAGAGGGCAGGGGCTGCGGGCGAAGTCCTGCCAGAGCGCTTGCAGCCGGGCCTCGGCATCGGGCGCGGCACGCAGATCGCGGGTCAGCAGCGGCAGCCCGGGTCGCCGGGCCAGGTATTGCCGTCCGGCGCTGGCGTCGATGCGCAGCCCCAGCGCCGGATGGGCAGCGCAAAGCGCCTGAAGCCGCGCGCGCAGCGCCGCCTCGTCGAGGCTGCCGCGAAACAGCCGGGCCTCGTGCATGGCGACGCCGCCCAGCGGCAGCACGTCTTCGCGCCCCGCCAGATAGGCGCGCTGCAAGGCGCCAAGCGGCCAGCTTCGCGGTACGGGCGCGGCATCGGACAGCGCGCGCAGGCGATCCATGAAGGCCTTGAAAAGGCTTTCGATCCAGTCCCGGTCGACCAGGTCCAGCCGGATATCCCAGTTGATGAGCAGCCCGTCCCCCAGCCGCGCGATCTGCGCATCCAGCGCCACGCCCGGCCCCTGCGAGACCGACCAGACCAGATCGCCAAGGCACTGCCTTGCGCGGTCGGACAGGATAGAGCCGCGCGGGTGATCGAACCCGGCGGTGAAGACCACGGGTGCCTCGGGGACATGCCCCAGATGACGGGCCAGGTCGCGCATCTGGCCGGGGCCCGGATGGGCGCTGTGGCCGATCGCGCCCGCCAGATCGGCCTGCACCCGGCCGGCAAGGACGGACAGGTCGGGCTCTGCGCCCGCGACCCCGACAAGCGCGAAATCGGAAAAGTCGCCGATGACCGTGGTCTCGCCCTCGGGGCGGTGGAACATCGGCACCGTCAGGCGCAGTGCGGGCTGGCCGCAGGCGCGGGCCAACTCCTGTGCGAAAACCGCCAGCGTCAGCGCAGTGGGCGTGACCCGCATCTCGCGGGCCCGGAGCATCAGGGCGCGGGTCCGGGCGGGGTCCAGCCGCTCGGCCAGGCGGGCGGTGCGGGGGGTGTCTTCACGCCGTCCGGGCGGGCGCGGCAGGTCCGGGGCCTCGGGCAGGGCGGCGATGCGGTCCTGCCACCAGGCACGAGCGGCAGCCTCACGTTCGGGGCGGGCCGGGTCGCTGCGCCGCGCCCCGAGATGGGCGGCGAAATCGCCCGCCGGGGGCAGCTCGCAGCCGGGGCCGTCTTCGTAAAGCCGCGCCAGATCGTCCATCAGGTCGGGAAAGCAGGAAGGGTCGGCCGCGATCATGTCCAGATCGACATGCAACCGGCTGCCGCCGCCGGGCAGCAGGCTGAGGGAAAACGCCGCGGCCTCGCCCCGCTCCAGCGCCAGCCGCTGGTGGCTCTGATCCTCGCGGATGCGCTCGAGGGCCAGTTGGCAATCGAGCGTGCCAAGCCGCCTCAGATCGTGACGCACAAGAAAGGGCCCCGGGCCCGGCGGCAGGATCCGGGGCGTGCCGTCCGGCGCCACCGCCAGCCGCAGGTTGGCATGGCGGGCGATCAGCGCGGCGACCGCGCGCTCCAGCCGGTCGGGATCGAGGGCGCCATCCCTGCGGTCGAGCTCGACATAAAGATGCGCCGAGGGGCCCTGCGCCGCTTTTGCCCCGGCATGTCCATTGACCCAGCTGGCCGCCTGCATCGGCGTCAAATCATACATCGGGAACGACCCTGTTGACAGTTCCTGACATAAATACTCAACTATCGACGCCCGTCAACCGGAGCAAATCGGCGCAAGCCGGCATGCGCCCTCCGGGTGACCGCGCAGCGCAGGAATGGCGGGCAGAGAATTGATTTCCCGACCGAATTTCGGCCGCCGCACAGGACTGGATATTCATGGACGATTTCACCCCCTGGCCCGAGGATCTGGCGCGCCGCTATCGCGAGCGGGGCTATTGGCGCGGCCTGCCCCTGAGCGACGGCGTGCGCGCGCAGGCAGCCGCCCGCCCCGGGGCCTGTGCCATCCTCTGCGGCAATCGGTCCTTCAGCTATGGCGCGCTGGACCGGATGTCCTCGGTCATGGCCGGGCGGCTGATCGCGGCCGGGCTGCGGCCCGGCGACCATGCGGTGGTGCAGCTGCCGAACCGGGCCGAGTTCTACATCACCTTCCTTGCCCTGCTGAAGGCGGGCATCCGCCCCGTGAACGCGCTTTACAGCCACCGCGCCCATGAGATGCGGGCCTATGTCGAGCAACTGGAACCGGCGCTTCTGGTGGGGTCGCGCGCCCATCCGCTGTTCGCGGAGGACGGCTTTCTCGACGCGTTGCGGCGGGACGGGCTGGCGCCGCGCCTCGGCCTGTGGCTGGACGGGTCCGAGCCCGGGCAGGACCTTGCACAGTGGATGGACCCCGAGGCCGGCCTGCCCGAGGCACCGCTGCCCGCGCCCGACCCCGCCGGCGTCGCCTTCTTCCAGCTTTCGGGGGGCAGCACCGGCACGCCCAAGCTGATCCCGCGCACCCATGACGATTACGACTATTCCGTGCGCGCCAGTGTCGAGATCTGCGGCGTCGATGCCGAGACGCGTTTCCTGGTCGCGCTGCCCGCGGCGCATAACTACCTGCTCAGCTCGCCCGGGGCGCTGGGGGTGTTCCGGGCCGGCGGCACCGTGGTGATGGCCGAGAGCCCCGAGCCGCATCTGTGCTTCGGGATCATGCGCCGTCACCGGGTGACGATGGCCGCTCTGGTCCCCTCGGCGGTGGCGCTGTGGTTCGAGGCCGTGCGCGACGGCCTGCCGGTGCCCGAAAGCCTGCGCCTGGTGCAGGTGGGCGGGGCCAGCTTTGCCGAGGCGCAGGCGCGACAGGTGCCCGACCTTCTGGGATGCACGCTGCAACAGGTCTTCGGCATGGCCGAGGGGCTGGTCAATTACACCAGGCTCGACGATCCGCCCGAGCGGGTCTTTGCCACCCAGGGCCGCCCGATCAGCCCCGATGACGAGGTCCGGGTGCTGGACCGCGATGGCCGCCCCTGTGCGCCCGGCCAGACCGGGCGGCTCTGGGTGCGCGGGCCCTATACCTTCCGGGGCTATTTCCGAAGCCCCGCGCATAATGCCACGGCCTTCGATGCCGAGGGCTTCTACCATAGCGGCGATCTCGTGCGGCGCGATGCCGACGGCTATCTCAGCGTCGTCGGCCGGGTGAAGGACCAGATCAACCGGGGCGGCGAGAAGATCGCCGCCGAAGAGGTCGAGGGCCTGCTGCTGCGCCATCCCGACATCATTCAGGCGGCGCTGGTGGCCCAGCCCGATGCCCGGCTGGGCGAACGCGGCTGCGCGGTTCTGGTCGCCCGCAAGAAGCTGCGCGCGGTCGAACTGCGCCGCCACCTGATCGCGCTGGGTGTGGCCGAATACAAGCTGCCCGACCGTTTCGCCTTCGCCGAGACGATCCCGCTGACGCCCGTGGGCAAGCCCGACAAGAAGGCCCTGCGCGCCGCCATGCTGCACCCCCAATGACGCCCCGAAGGAGAGGATGACATGACCCTGACCACCACGAGCACGGCCCCCGACCGCGACTGGCTGAGCGCCCGGCTGAACAGCCTTCTGGAGGATGAAGGCCCGATCGATCCGGCCGAGAGCCTGATCTATTACGGGCTCGATTCCCTGCGCGTGATGAAGCTGGCGGCCGAACTGAAAGCCCATGGCATCCATGTCGGCTTCGAGGATCTGGCGAGAGAGCCGACGCTGGACGCCTGGACCGCGCTGATCGACGCCCGGCGCGATGGCTGAATGCCTGCGAGGGCCGGCCGGGCTCGAGGCCGCGCTGGCCCGGCTTGGCGCGGCCCTGCCCGATTGCCGGGCGGCGGTCGTTCCGGTTGCCCGGACCGAGGGACCGAAGGCGCGCCGGGCGGCCGAGTTCCGGGCCGGCCGGCTGGCGGCGGCGGCGGCCAGCGCGGCCCTGACGGGCATGCCCTGCCTGGCCGGGCGGGGCGCGGATGGCGCGCCGCTCTGGCCTGCGGGACTGACCGGCTCGATCAGCCATTCCGGCGGGCAGGCGCTGGCGCTGGTCGGGCCTTCGGCGCGCCGGGCCGGGCTGGGCGTGGATATCGAGGGGCCGCTTTCGCCAAGGGTCGCGGCCGAGATTGCGCCCGTGGCCCTGACCCCGGAAGAGCGCGCCTGCTTCGGCACCGACCCGGTCTGGGTGGGGTTGATCTTTTCGGCCAAGGAAAGCCTGTTCAAGGCGCTGAGCCCGAGGATCGGGCGGCGGTTCGATTTCGACGCGGCGCGGTTGTTGCCCGGCGGCGCGACGCGGCCGCCGCTGCTGTGTCTGACCTGCGATCTGGCCCCCGGCTGGAAAGCCGGGCGCCGGATCGAGCCGGTGCTGATCGCCCATGAACGGGGCGTGATGACGGCGGTCGCGCTTCAGCCCCGCAAGGTCGCGCCGCCATCGACGTAAAGATCGGCCATGGTGACATGGCCCGCCTCATCGGACAGCAGGAACATGGCCGCCCGCGCGATGTCTTCGGGCCTGGCAAGCTTGCCCAGCGGAATACCCGCGCGATAGCTGCCCGGATCGCCCGCAATGACCCGCTGCGCGCCGTCCCCGTCCTGCCACATGCCGGTCTGCATCGGCGTCAGGGTCGAGCCCGGCGCGATCACGTTGCAGCGCACGCCGTGGCGGGCAAGCTCCAGACCGAAGCAGCGGGTCAGCATGGTCAGACCCGCCTTCGAGGCGCAATAGGCCCCCATGTCGAGCCGCGGAATGCCCCCGCCATTCGAGCTGACCACCACCAGCGCCGCCCCCGGCCGACGGACAAGCCGCCGCCCAAGCGCCTGCAGCAAATGGAAGCTGCCATCAAGGTTGATGCCCTGCACCCGCCGCCAGTCCTCGGGCGACATCTCCAGAAGCGCACCCGTCGCCAGCACCCCGGCGGCATGCAGGCCAAGGCTCAGCGGCCCGGCGCGGGTCTCGGCCTCGGCCACCATCGCACCGACCGCTTCCGGATCGCGCAGATCGCAGGGCAGCCATGCGGCGGCCCCCGGGCGCTCGGCGAGGGCCTCGATCGCGGCGGCGGTATCGGTCGCCACGACCCGGGCGCCCGCCCCGGTCAGCAGCGCGACGCAGGCCCGGCCGATCCCGCCCGCGGCCCCCGTCACCAGGGCGGTGCGCCCGTCAAACCCGCTCAGGCGCATGCGGCCTCCGCGGGCAGGGCGGCCAGCGCGTCGCCGGTGGCGATCACGACGCCGCAGCATCCGGCGACCCAGCGCAGCGCCATGTCATGGCGCGCGGCGTCGAAATCGGCCTGTGCATCGGCCAGGGCAAAGGGCTGGATGTCGCGCTGAAACGCCTCGGCGGCGGTGGCGAGGCAGCCGATATGGGCATAGACACCCGCAATCATCAACTGGTCCCGGCCGCGCGCCCGCATCAGGCTGTCGAGGTTAGAGCGCTGAAAGGCGCTGTAGCGGTGCTTGACCAGGACGATGTCGCCCTCCGCAGGGGCAAGCTCGGGCAGGATGTCCTGATGATCGGGGCGGCGCGACATGCCCGGCCCCCAGAGATCGGCCTGCAGGCCCCGGTCGGCGCGAAGCTGATCGCCCTCCTGCGCGGTGTAGAAGACCGGCATCCCCGCGGCCCGCGCGGCCCGCGCGAGTGCGGCGATATTGGCGATGACGCCGGGCAGCGGAGCCGCGTCGTGCGGGTAGGGGGCACAGAAATAGCGCTGCATGTCATGGATCAGAAGCGCGGCGCGGTCGGGGTCGGGCCGCCAGGGCGCGCGGGAGCGGGGCAGGGCGTCGGGCGCGGGCAGCGGGTAGGAGGCAATCTCGGGAAGGGCCATGGATCATCCGTTCGGCTGGTTATGGAGGGAAGGATCGGACAGCGCCGCGTCGGGGGGCAGCCCCAGCGCGCTGAGGAAGGCGCCGAACTTGGCGCCGGTCTCGGAGGCTTCGGCCCGGGGGTCCGAGCCCAGCACGATCCCCGCGCCCGCGAACAGCCGTGCGCGCGCGCCGCAGAGCTCGGCGCAGCGGATCGCCACGTACCAGTCTCCGTCGCCCCGCCGGTCGCACCAGCCCACCGCACCGGCATAGAAATCGCGCGCCACCGGTTCCAGGTCGCGGATCAGCCGGGCGGCACGGTCGCAGGGCAGGCCGCAGACGGCAGGCGTCGGATGCAGCGCGGCGGCCAGCAGGATGGCGGGCGTCTCGGGGTCCTTCAGCCGGCCCTCGATCCGGGTCCCGATATGCCACATCGAACGGGTGGTGGTGAGCGCCGTGCCCTCGGGCGTGCCCAGCCGTTTGCAGACCGGGGCAAGCATGTCGAGGATGTATTCGACCACCAGCCCGTGTTCGCGGCGGTCCTTTTCCGAGCGGGCCAGGGCGTTGGCGTTGCGCGCGTCTTCCTCGGGGTCGTCGAGCCGGCGCGCAGAGCCCGCCAGCGGATGCGAGACGATGCTGTCCCCGCGCTTGCGCAGCAGCAGCTCGGGCGTGGCCCCGACAAGCTGGCGGGGGGCGCTGCCATCGGCGTCCTGCGGCAGGGCCACCTGGAAGACGGTCACGGCGGGATCCTCGGCAAGCCGCGCCATCAGCCCGGGCAGCGCGAAGGCCATCCGGTCCTCGACCAGCAGGCTGCGGGCGAGCACGACCTTGGTCAGGGCATCGGGCAGGCCGCGTTCGGTGCGCATGATCTCCAGAGCGCGGGCGACGCTGTCCATGTAGCCGTTTGCCGGAGGTTGGGGACAGGGCCGTGCCGGCCTTTGCTCCGGAACCGGCCGGGCCGGGGCCCCGGCAGTGGCGCCCGGCCAGGACCCGTCGCCGCCCGCGACCTGCCACAGGCAGTCGGGCCGGGCCTTGTCGAAGGGCAGCGCTCCGCCGATCAGCGCCCCGTCATCGTCGGCATCACGGGCGGCCCCGAAGAAGGGGGCGACCCGGTCCGCCAGGGTATCCGCTCCGGCCCGGTCCAGCGGCCGGACCGGGCCGGTCGCGCAGACCTGACCCCGGACCTGGTCACGGGCATTGCGAAAGCTGAAGGGCTGATCGGGCGGCAGCGAGGGCGCCTCGGTCAGGGTGGCGTCAGGGAAGGGCAGGGTCACGCATCAACCTCCGCGGTCTGCTTGCAATAGGGTTTTCGCACCGGGATCGGAGCTCCCGGATCCGGGGACAGTCCGCCCGCAAAGGAAACGGATGGACCGGGAAAAAGGAGAAGGAGGTCGCGTGATGCGCACCGCGAAATCTCCGGCCAAACGGAGGGAGGCCGCTGCGCATCGACCCGGACGGGCCTGGCTGCCGGCGAGAAGAATGTCAGAGCGGCGGGAGGGGTCAACAGGAAAGATTAGTTTTTCAGTCAGGTATAAGACCGCAACCTGCGACAGAGTGGCTCAAACCTGAGCGTTTTTATATACTATATTGCGTTCAGGGGACCATGCGCTAGAAATTGCTCACGTGAACTCACGATTCAGCGCCCCCGCGCGGGCAGACCACCACCACCATCTCGTCGCCAGCCATATCGCAAGCACGAAAACCCCAGGGTATTTGACATGGTACAGCGACGAGTCGCACGCCTGTTCGGCGGCGCCAGCATTGTTGCGCTTTGCGCAGTTTCCCCCACCGCAACCAAGGCGCAGGATCTGTCCGACGACGCCTATTCCCTTGGCACCCTCTTCATCATCGGCGACACCCTGATCCGCAGCTTCCAGAAGACGGCCGCGTCGGTGACGGCGGTGGAAGAGGCCGATATCGAGGCGGCGCAAGGCAAGGACAGCGTCAAGGACATTGTCGCCGACATGGCCAACGTGACCTATGCCGCCTCGGGCGGGCAGGGCGGCGCGCCCACGATCCGGGGCCAGGACGGCGAGGGGCCGAACTCGGGCGCGCCCGCCTTCTTCGGCGGCTCGGTGCCCCGGATCGCGGTCAACCTCGACGGGCATTACCTCAGCTACAACGAGCTGGTCTATTCCTCGACCTCGATCTGGGACGTGGACCATATCGAGCTGTTCCGCGGCCCGCAGACCATCAGCCAGGGCGCCAACAGCATCGCCGGCGCGCTGGTGGTGAAGACCAAGGACCCGACCTTCGAGCGCGAGGGGGCGGTGCGGCTGGAATACGGCTCGCGCGGCAAGCGCCGGGCCTCGCTGATGGCGTCGGGCGCGGTGGCACCGGACCTGGCCGCGCGCATCGCGCTGGATTACTCCGCGCGCGACAATTACATCGATTATGTCAATCCGGCCTTCTCGCTGGGCGGGACCGATCAGGACCACCTCTCGCAGACCGCGCGGTTCAAGCTCTTGTGGACGCCCGCGGCGATGCCGGGCTTCGAGGCGATGCTGACCTTCTCGCATACCGACAGCAACCGCCCGACCTGGGAAGCGGCGACCGTGCCGTTTTCAGACTATGACAGCACCGTCACCCAGAACCCCAGCTGGAAGCAGTTCACCAACACCACGATTCTCGATCTGAAACAGGAATTCGACAATGGCGCGACCCTGACCAACCAGTCGCAATTCTCGTCGCTTTATACCCGGCGCACCACCTCGCCCGTGACGGCGGGCTCTGCGGTGATCGACCAGGACAGCTATTCCAACGAGACCCGGCTGACCTTCGGCAATGAGGCCACCGCGCTGAGCGGGGTCGCCGGGCTCTACCTCTCCCATACCGACAGCGACGAGACGCTGAACCTGCGCGGCGCGACCGCCTTTGACGACACCAAGGACAGCCTCGGCATCTTCGCCGGCCTCGACTACGATTTCGCCGATCGCTGGACCATCAGCGGGTCGGTCCGCTACCAGCGCGACCGGGTGCAGCGCGAGGGCTCGAGTTCGTTCGCGACCAACGATCTGGACTATGACGAGACCTTCGACGACTGGCTGCCCAAGCTGTCGCTGTCCTATGACGTGAACGACACGACCACCATCGGCGCGATGGTGTCCAAGGGCTACAACCCGGGCGGCGTGACGCTGGGGCTGACCTCGGGCGAATGGGTCACCTTCGACCCCGAGACCTCGACCGATTACGAGCTCTTCGCCCGCACCCGGGTGCTGGACGACCGTCTGGGGCTGAGTGCCAACCTGTTCTACACCGATTTCAAGAACATGCAGCGCTACGTCACCTCGGAGGCCGTGGCGGGCTATTTCGAGGCGGTGACGGTGAATGCCGAGGAGGCCAATGCCTACGGGCTGGAGCTGGGCTTCGATTACGAGGCAAGCCAGACGCTGCGCCTTTACGGCAGCCTCGGCCTGCTTTCGACCGAAATCGAGAAATTCTCGAGCGCGGGGGCCGATTACAGCGGCAACGAGTTCGGCCGCGCCCCCGGCCAGACCATCAGCCTCGGCGCCGACTGGAAGATCCGTCCCGACCTGACGCTGTCGGGCAATGTGCGCTACAGTGGGTCCTATTTCTCGGATGACGACAACCTGTCGGCAAGCTTCGTCGATTCCTACACGGTGGCGAACACCCGCATCGCCTATGATCTGCAGGACAACCTGCAGCTCTACGGCTATGTCAACAACCTCTTCGACGAGGACGCGGTCACCTATCTGCGCGCCAGCCGCGCCGTTGTCGGCGGCTACGAGGCGACGCTGGTCGAACCGCGCGAGATCGGGATCGGGGTGAAGATGACGTTCTGACCGGCCCGGTCAGGTCGCCGGAAGGGCCCGCATCAGCGGGCCCTTGCCGTTTCCGGGGCGCGCATCCGGACCGCGAGGCCCACCGAACTCCGGGCCCGCCACATCCGGAAGGGCTTTCCGGCCTCTCTGTGGCGCCGCCGCTCCGACAGACCGAGATCGTCCCGCCTGTCCGCGGGCAGCGCGCCTGGGGCCCGTCGCCTGGGCGGCGCGGTATTCTTCCCGGATCAGCACCCGCACGGCATTCTCGTCTTCCGGCGCCTTAACAGGCAGTGCCACGGCTGTGGCATGACGTGCCATCGACGCGAAAAATCATTCAAAAACAGATGGTTCAAACCCGGGCGCACAGACGGCAGCCATATGGAAAGGAGATGAATATTTTATAATGGCTTGACAGCAATGGGCAGCTTGCTGCGTCAGCTGTGCAAAATTCTGCGCGGGCTTGCCCGCCCCGACCTTCAGATCCAAGGCGCCCTTGGGCTCGCACGCGTTGTGGGGGCCGCGATCGCCCCCCATCCCAGCCCTCTCCAGTGAGAGGAAAGCCGGATCGCCGTGCGACCAGGCGCGCGCATCTGGCTCGTTTCCGGCATCTCGATCAGCATTCTGCTCAAACCAACCGTCCGTCTACGGGCTCTCATGCCGTCATTCCACCCCGCAGAAACGCCAAGCCATGGAAAACGATCACAACCGGCGCCGTGACCCGGACCGAAACTCCGCGCGCAGCGAAGTGCCTGGCCGGACACTCGGGGGAAGATGGTGCGGATATCACCGCCGGAACCCGCGTCGAGGCAAGGATGCGCGGTGTCAAACTGCTGGGCCAGCAGGTCATGCCGAAGGGCTTTAGCAGCCAGATCGCCGGACCGGACGGTTGCACCGCTCTCGGCATTCCCGTCACCGAAGCTGTAGGATAAGACTGTCCGGGAAAGGGCAATCCCGGCCAGCAGCCGGTTCAAGCAACCGAGCCGCAGCAAGCCATTTGATCTTCAGCGCAGGATGCTCGATCAGTGACGCAGCATTTTCCGCAGGATATCCGAGCCTCGGCCACATCTTCGCCCCATTCGGGCGCCGTTACGGGCACATCCAGTCCAAAATCGCCGCAGGGCAGACATGAACCTGATCGAGCCACACCGCTTCACGCCCTTTGAGGCAGGCAGTCCGACGTCGGTCATTTTGCCGGGGCTGCACCGCAACACCCATGTTGACGTCATGCGGATCAACACGGGGCTCGTGCTGGCGCATAGTCATTTCTCGGCCGCGACCCGGCATGAGGGCGATATCCGGCGGCCCGAGGACCAGTTGATTCTCGCCTTCAACCTCTCGGGCCGGATGCTGCTGATCGATCCGCAGGGCGCGGCGCATGAGATCAGCGGCGGCGAGGGCTGGATCATCCGCTCGGGGGGCAGGCGGTTGCAGCGTATCGTCGAGAAAGGCGATGGCTGCTCGAACCTTGTCATCGCTCTTTCCGTATCGCGGCTTGCCCCCGCGCTGGCGGAGGGGCTGGAGCCCCTGTTGCCGCAAGCCGCGCCCTTCCGTCGCCTGTGCTTGCCGGTCCCCGGCAAATCCATGCTGGAAACGCTGCTGGACGGGCGCACCGATCCGGCGGCGCTTTTGCGCAAGGAAGGCCAGTGCCTCGCGCTGATCGGTCACGCGCTGGAAGAGATCGCCGCCGCACCGGACCATGGTCCTGCGACCGGCGATCCCGGCCTGCTGATTGCGCGCGTGACCGCTTTCCTCTCGGACAACCTTGCCAACCCGATCACCATATCCGGGATCGCGCAGGAGATGAGGATGAGCCATGTCACGCTGAATCAGATCTATCGCGCGGCGACCGGAATGACGGTGTTCCAGCATCTGCGCAGCCTCCGGCTCGAGGCCGCCGAACGGCTGATCCGCCACACCGATCGCAGCTTTACCGAGATCGCCGGCGAGTGCGGCTTTTCCGATGCCAGCCACCTGTCGAACGCGTTTCGCAAGCGCCACGATATGACCGCAAGCGACTGGCGGCGGCAGGTCCGGAAGAAAACCTGATCCGGCTTCAGCATATTCAAGAGTATTTTCGTCAGTTACAAGATTCCCGCCGCCGGTCGTGGCACCTGCCCCCTGAAAAGGAGGCCCGCCCATGTCCCGACATTCTTCATCCCGCCCTGTCCCCGGCCGCATCGCGCTCTTTGCCCTGTCCACCGCATTGACGGGCAGCCTGATCCCGGGCCCGGCGCAGGCCGGGGAAGACATGACCTATCTCGGCGAGATCACCATCTTCGCCAATTACTGGGAAGAACTGGCCCGCAAATCCGCCGTGACGGCGACGGTTCTGGGCGGGGGCGATCTGGCGCGGCCGGTCTCGCCCGATCTCGACGCCATGGCGGGGCGGTCGGCCAATACCGTCTTCCAACGCGCCAATTCGCAGGAACGGCTGGTCGTGCGCGGCATGTCGGCCTTCGACAATGCCCTGTCCGATCCGGTCGGCTATATGGTGAACGGTGTGGCGCTGCCGATGGGCACGATCCAGCTGCCGCATTTTTTCGGGGCCGACAGCGTGACGCTGCTGAAGGGGCCGCAGGGCACCACCTTCGGACGCAATTCCGAGGCAGGGCTGCTGGCCTTCGACACGATCCGGCCCGGCAGCCGCGAGGGCGGCGAGATCAATCTGGGCGTTTCGGGATCGGATGCCGGCGCGTCCCCCCTTGGCGGCAGCGGCTCGGTGCTGTGGTCGGGGCGCGCGAGGAATGGCCCCGCACTGGCCTTCGGGCTGGAATATGCCCGCGATCCGGGCGTGATCTCGAATCCGGTCACCGGCGCGGATGATGGCGGCAAGGATCGCCGGGCCACCGGTTTTGCGGCGGCCGAGTGGGATCTTCAGGATGGCGGCTATCTGCGCCTGACCACGCTGGCCGAGAACCAGAAGTTCAACAAGGAGCAGTTCCGCTCGATTTCGGGCCCCTTCGCCACCGGCCGTTATGAGAGCGTCTATTCCGACCCGTCATGGGAACGCCGCCGGACATCCGTCACGGCACTTGAATATGGCACCGGCTTTGACGGGTTCGACCTGACGGCGATCACCGGCTTCACCACCTTCGACCGCGATTTCGTGCTGGATTTCGACGGTTCCCCCCTGACCCTCGGGGTGACCGAGCTGGATGTCCGTGACCGCACCATCTCGCAGGAGATCCGGCTGACCTCGACCGGTGCGGGACCGCTGAAATGGGTGCTCGGCGTCAATGCCTTCAAGCAAAGCACCGATGCCGATTTCAACCTTGGCGCCATGTCGACCGACCGCCATACCGAGATCGACCAGAACGGTGTCGCTCTCTACGGTTTCACCGAATATGCGATCAGCGAGCGGTTCCGCCTGGGCGGCGGGCTCAGGCTGGATCATGTCTCGTCGGAGGCCTGGCAGAGCTTCACCTCGCCCATGGCGCGCCTGCGTTACAAGGGCGACGAAAGCTCGACCACCCTGCTGCCGAAACTGACGCTGGCCTATGACCTGTCGGAGGCGACCACGATCCATGCGAGCTATGCCCGTGGCTATATGCCCGCGGGCTACAATTACGGCTTCGCCAACAGTGCCGACAGCCTGACCTATGGCGCCGAATACAGCTGGAATGCCGAGATCGGGGTGAAGCATGCATTCACCAATGGCGCGGCGCTGACCCTTGCCGCCTTCCACACCACGGTGAAGGACAAGCAGATCACCGAGACCATCCCCGGTGCCGCGCAATATATCTCGAATGCGGGCGAGGCGAAAAGCTACGGCATCGAGGCGGAATTGACCGCGCCGCTGGGATCCGGCTGGGAACTCGCCGCCAATGCCGGATGGCAGCGCGCAAGGGCAAGCTCGTTCCGGACCTCCTCGATGGATCTGGGCACGGGATCTTTGACACCGGTCGACTGGTCCGGCAATGCCTTGCCGATGGCGCCCGAGACGACCTGGGGGCTTGCGCTCTCGCATCAGGGCGAGGTCTGGCGCGCAAGGGGCAGCCTGCATGGTTCGGGCAGCTACTGGTTCGATCCGGGCAATACGGTAAAGCAAAAGGGGTTCATGACCGTCGATGCCGAGATTTCCCGAAGCCTCGGGAAGGGCGAGCTGACGCTCTGGGTGACGAACCTGCTGGATGAGGAATATTACAGCACCGCCGCCTCGACGATGCGCGGCGTGGTGGTCGAGGATGGCAGCCCGCGAACCATCGGCATGAACTGGAAGATCGCATGGTGAGCCCGGATCGTTCCTCGGGCGCCGCGCGTCTCTTGCAGACACTGGAAGGCCCGATCCGCTACGCGCTTCTCGACTGGGCGCTGGAAAGCGGAGTGTTCGGGTTTTGCGAAAGCCACATCGCCCCGGATCTGCTTGGCCGGCGCATGGAGCTGCCGGTCGGCCCCCTGACCCTTGCGCTGCGCGCCCTTGTCGCGGCCGGGTTCATGGAGGCGGGCGAGGCCGGTTTCCGCACCGCGCCCGACATCCTGCCCTTCGTGAAGACGGGCAGCCCGCGCAACATGGTCGAGACCCTGCGCATGATGGCCGGGACCCGGCATGCAGGGCTCGGGCAGTTCGGCGCGCTGGTGGCGGGCAAGGCCGCCCCCTCCGGGTCGCGATTGTTCGACGAGGCGCATTGGGATGCGCATCACCGCTCGCTCGCGGGGTTTCACCGCGCGGTCGGCACCGATGCCACCGCGCCCTGCCTGACCGGCCTGCCGGAATGGCCCCATGCCCGAAACCTGCTGGATATCGGGCCCGGCTCTTCCGCCCTGGCCGCCCGGCTGCTGGCCATGCGCCCGGATCTGCGCATCACGCTTTTCGACCTGCCGCCTGTGGCCGAACGGATCGGGGCCGAGGCCGAAAGCCTGCCGCTTGCCATCATGCCCGGAAACTACAACCGGACCCTGCCCGACGGGCCCTTCGACATCATCTGGTGTTCGATGTCGCTCTATTTCCATGACGGCGGCCTGCCCGCGCTGATCGCCCGGCTGGCCGAGCGGCTGGCTCCGGGCGGCGTCCTGGTCAGCTTCCACGAGGCGCTGAGCGATCACCGCTCGGCGCCCCCCGAACATGTGCTGGGCCGGCTGCTGCCCGCGCTGCGGCAGGGCGATGTCTCCTTCGCCGAGGGCGAGATCGCCGATGCCATGGCCGCGGCCGGTCTTGTCCGCCCGACCTCGCAGCACCTTTCCACAGCCTTTGGCCGCTTCCGTCTGGATGCCGCCCGCAAGGAGGTCTGACATGCGCCTGCTCCCCCTTTTCCTCGCGGTGCTGCCGCTGCCCGCTCTCGCCGAAGAGATCCTGCTCTCGGGGCCGCCGATCTGGGAAAGCGCGCCCCTGATCGCCCTGGCCGAGGATCAGCCGCTCGAGGGGATCACCTTCAGCTTCCGGCCCTGGGCCAGTCCCGAGCAATTGCGCAAACGGGTCATCGCGAACATACCGCTGATGGCGGTCGCCCCCTCTCCCACGGCGGCGATCTTCGATGCGAACGGCATGGCGTTGCGGGTGGTTTCGGCAACGATCACCGAGGGCAGCCTGTCAATCGTCGGGCGGGGCACAGAGATAACCGAACTGGCGGATCTGCAGGGGGCAAGCCTCGCGCTGCCATTCAAGGGCTATCTGCCCGACCTGATGATGCGCCGCATCGCGGAGCCCGGGGCCGAGACATGGCAGCCGCATTATACCGGCAGCCTCGTTGCCGGAATGCAGCTATTGCTGGCCGAACGGGGCGTCGATGCCACCTTGCTGGCCGAGCCGATGGCCACGCTCGCACTGGCACAGGATCGGGCCCTGACGCGCCAGGCGGATCTCTGCGCGCTCTGGCGCGGCGCGACCGCCCTTGCCGATTGCCCGCCTGCGGGAGTGATCATCGTCAATCCCGCTTTCGCAGAGCGGCCCGAGATCCGCGCCGCCTATCACGCGGCCTTTGCGAAGCTGGCCGCCGATCCGGCCAGCGCCGCCGGTCTGCTGGCCGCGCATTTCCCCGAGATGGCGCAGGCAAGGGCCGGCTTTGCCCGCATTTCGGCACTCGACCTTCCCATGCCGGAACAGGCGGATGTGCTTGCCGATTTCTATGCCGCGATCCTAAAGATCGAGCCCGCAGCCATCGGAGGCAGGCTGCCCGAAGGGGATTTCTACGGGAAATGACGCGAAAGCTGGCCTTTCTGACCGGGGTGGCGGCGATCGTCCTGTTCTGGTCGCTTGCCGCGCAGGCAAACCTGCCCGCGATTCTGCCCGGTCCTCTGGCGGTCGCAAGGGCGCTTGGCCTGTTGCTCGGCGATCCGGGGTTCTGGTCCGGCACGCTGGGGCCGAGCCTCGGTCGCGCCAGCGGCGGGCTGGCGCTGGCCTTCGCCATCGGCGCGCCGCTGGGCCTTGCGAGCTGGCGCTGGCCAATCGTCGCGGCGCTGCTCGCCCCCTTGCGGCTGATCCTGATGGGGCTGCCCGCGCCTGTGCTCGCCATCCTCTGCATCCTGTGGTTCGATGGCAGCACCACGACGACCATCCTGACGGTGGCGGCGCTGCTGGTTCCCGTCTTCCAGATCGCCATCGCCGAAGGCATGGGCGCAATCGACCCGCAGCTTGACGAGATGGCGCGGCTCTTCCGCGTGCCGCCGATCCGCCGCCTGCGCCGCATCATCCTGCCCGCGCTCTGGACAGCGCTTGGCCCGGCCTTGCGCATCGCCGTCGCCAACGCGATCCGCGTGACGCTGCTGACCGAGCTTCTGTCGGGGGCCGAGGGCCTCGGCGCGGCGGTGCAACGCGCACAAAGCTGGCTTCAGACCGACCGGCTGTTTGCGCTGGTGCTCCTGATCCTCGCGCTGATCGGACTGGCGGAGGTCGCGCTTGCGGCCCTGACACGCGAGAGGAAACGGCCATGACCCTGTTCGCTGCCGACACTATCGGCCTGCATTATCCCGGCCGCCCCGGCCCCGTCTTCCGCGCGCTGTCGCTGAGCATCCTGAAGGGCGAGAGCCTCGGTCTGAGCGGACCAAGCGGTACGGGCAAGACCAGCCTGATGCGGGTGATCGCCGGGCTGGAGCGTCCGACATCGGGCCGCATTTCCATCCGGCCCCGCCGGATCGGCATGGCCTTCGCCGAGCCGCGCCTGCTGCCACGTCTTTCGGCCATGGAGAACCTGTCCTTCATCGCCCCGAAGGCCCGCGCCGAGGGACGCGCCATGCTGACCGCGCTGAAGATGGCAGCCTTGCAGGATGCTTCCGCAGACAGCCTCTCGAAGGGTCAGGCGCAGCGCGTGGCACTGATCCGTGCCCTGCTGATCCGCCCCGAGATCCTGCTGCTCGACGAGGCGCTTGGCGGGCTCGACATGGCGACATGGCAGAGCGCCCGCGACCTGATCCTGGCAAAGCGCGACCGGGACGGCTTTGCCCTGGTCGAGATCAGCCATGACCCGGCCCGGCGGATCATGCCCGAGGCTCGGGCGATTTCGTTCCCCTGAAGGAAGGATACCCCATGCAGACACGACCACGACCTTCGCGTCCCCGCCTCGCCCTTCTGGTTGGCATCGGCGTCTGGCCGATCATCACCACGCTGCTCTACCTGATCCGCCCCGTCAGTCAGGGCTGGCCGGTCTTGCTGACCACGCTCGCCCTCACGCCAGCCATGGTCATCATCATGGTTTGGGGACTGTTACCGGCAATCCATCGCTATTTCGGAAAGTTCCTCATGCGGGGCTAAATGCCGACGATCCGCGGAACGGTGGACCGAAGCCCGGCCATCTCGTCCAGCCGGTCATCCACCGCGATCCAGCAGACGAGACAGGCCAACAGTCCCAGGAGACCAGCCCCGAAGCCCAAGCGCAGTATCGTGTCCTGCGCCCGCAAAAGCGGCAGCCCCGCGCGCATTTTCCGCGCGATGGAGCGATCCCCGAGGCGCAACAGGAACACGCCCAGGTCCGGCAGTGTCGGGTCGATACGTGCCCTGCCGTGCCGGGAGCTCATCGGCAGGCGCAGGACCTCGCCCGAGGCATCGGGCAGGCGGGTAACTTCGATATGCTGGTCGTGGCCGGGCAGGAGGCCATCCGCGACCAAGTCTCGTTCCCAGTGGAACGGTATTTCGACAAGGTCCCGCGACCGGCCCAAGGTGAAGATATTGGTGCTGTCGCGGGTGGGATGGACAATGGCGCACAGCGAGTCGCCGAACACCTCGACCTGCAGGTCATCTGGCACGCGCAGGGCGGGTCGCATCCGCAACACCCCGACCAAGGCCGCTCCCCATCCGGAAAACACGAATACTCTAACCAGGACGCAGAGGGTCAGAAACACCAGCGCCGAGACGACATATCCGTCCAAGGCCCTGGCCTCGATCCCGATCCCGATCCAGGCCAGAACCCCAATCCCCAAGCCGGGCCAGACGAAGGTCGTCGCGAAGATCAGACGCCGGAGCCGGCGCAGGTAGCTGCGCTCTTCGGCGGTGGCGAAGCGGCGTCTGGTCCTTGTGGGGGCCGGAGCAGAGGATGAGGTGAAGGATGCGGCGCGCGAGGGTTCATTCATCGGATCGGCGGGGTCGTCCTGTTCGAACTCGGAAACTGGTCTTGCTGCGCCAAGATGGAGCTCGGGCATTCCCAAGTCCAGTTTCCCGGACGGCTTGCGCCGGTCTGGTTGAGCAGTCGGGACCGCGACGGAACCGGGCACAGCGCGCCGGACGCGGGGCCCCGAACGCGGTGCGAAAATAATCCCTTGCCCGCGCATCCTTCGTCACAATTTGATACATAATTTCCATTATCGGTTTTTTAACGATGGCCCCAGACATCGTCCTGAAGCTGTGCCAAGTCGTAGGGCTGCAAGGCTGCGGGCTTTTCGGGCGCAGCCCCGTCTCCCTGGAACTTACGGCAATCAGCGGAGCGCCGGAAGCAATCCGGGCTCCGTCTTACGCGGTCTGGGCCGCTGGTCACCCGGCATCGGCCGGAACCGCGCGGCGCGGTCGCTCTGCTGCGTCGCGGCCCGGAATGATCGGCAATTCGGCATCGCTGCCCGGATCCGTCCGGCGACCGTCTTCCAGCACCAGCAGCCAGTCGATCAGGATTCGGCGCAGATCGACCCCGCCGATGCGAATCGTGACCTCCTACGGACCGGACGGACGCATCGGACGCCGGGTCAAGGTGATCTTGCCGAACCCCGAGGCCCCACCGGCACGGCCATGCTGTGCGCGGGCTGCCTGGCCGAGACCCTGCGCCCGGCGACAGGAGATCTCGGCGGTGTTGGGCTTTTGCCTGCGCCTCGGGGGAAGACATTGCTCCGGTCTCGCCCACGACCTCGTCGCCGAACCGACCATCGCGGATGACCGGCATTGCCGCCCGGATCGACCCGGTCACAGCAGCGACAGAAGCTTCCGCGCGGCCTCTTCGGACGAGGCCGGGTTCTGGCCGGTCACCAGCTTGCCATCGATCACCACGAAAGAGGCCCAGTCCTCGCCCTTCCGGTACTGACCACCGTTCGATTTCAGCATGTCCTCGACCAGGAACGGCACGACGTCGGTCAGGCCGACACCTTCTTCCTCGCTGTTGGTGAAACCGGTCACGGTCCTGCCCGATACCAGCGGCTTGCCGTCCGGACCCTTGGGGTGCCTGAAGACGCCCGGCGCATGACAGACGGCCCCGACCGGACGGTCGCGCGCGGCGAAGGCCTCGATCAGCGCGATGGCGTCCTTGTCCTCGGCCAGATCCCACAGGGGGCCGTGACCGCCGGGGAAGAAGATCGCGTCAAATCCCTCGGCCGAGACGGAAGACAGGACCTCGGAACTGGCCAGATGCTTCTGCGCCGCGTCATCCGCCTTGAACCGCCGGGTGGCCTCGGTCCCGGCATCGTCGCTGTCGCTGGCCGGGTCCAGCGGCGGCTGGCCGCCCTTGGGCGAGGCCAGGGTGATCTCGGCCCCGGCATCCTTGAAGACGTAATAAGGCGCGGCGAATTCCTCGAGCCAGAAGCCGGTCCTGTTGCCGGTATCGCCCAGTTTGTCATGCGATGTCAGGACCATGAGAATTTTCATCGGGGTCTTCCTCCGGGATTCGTGTCGTTTACTGGCCAAGCCTGACGACGCGTTTGCCGAAAGCCTCGCCATTGAGCAGCCCAACGAAAGCGGCGGGCGCCTGTTCCAGCCCCTCGATCATTTCCTCGCGATACCTGATCTTGCCCTGCGCCACCCAATCGCCCATCTGCTTGGCGAATTCCGGGTAGAGATGGCCGAAATCGTCGAAGACGATGAAACCGTGCATGGTCATCCGCTTGCGCAGGATCGTGCCCATCAGCAGGGACATCCGGTCGGGCCCGTCGGGCAGCGACGTGGCGTTATATTGCGAGATCAGCCCGCAAACCGGGATCCGGGCCGAGGCGTTCAGCAGGGGCAGCACGGCATCGAAGACCGCGCCGCCGACATTTTCGAAATAGATGTCGATGCCATCCGGAACAGCGGCTTCCAGCGCCTTGGGGAAGCCCTCGGCCTTGTAGTCGATGCAGGCGTCAAAGCCGAGGGTCTCGGTGACATGGCGGCATTTCTCACCTCCGCCGGCAATGCCGACAACGCGCAGGCCCAGGATCTTGCCGATCTGGCCGACCGTCGCCCCGACCGGGCCGCTGGCCCCGGCCACGACAAGGGTCTCGCCCGCTTTCGGCTGCCCGATCCGGGTCAGCCCGGCCCAGGCCGTCAGCCCCGGCATGCCGAGGACGCCAAGCGCCCAGGACGGATGTTCGGGCGACTTGCCCATGTTGATCACGCCGGTGCCGTCCGAAAGCGCGTAATCCTGCCAGCCACCGAAGGCCACGACGCGGTCCCCCGTCTCGAAGCCGTCCACATCCGATGTCACCACCTCTGCCACCGTGCCGCCGACCATGACCTCGCCGATCTCGACCGGGGCGGCATAGGAGGGCGCATCGCTCATCCGGCCGCGCATGTAGGGATCGAGCGAGAGGTATTCGTTGCGCAACAGCATCTGGCCGGGGCCGGGGCTGGGCACCTCGGCGGATTCCAGGCGCAGGGTGTTTTCGTCGGGGGCGCCCTTCGGACGCCGGGCCAGGACATATCTGCGGTTCACGGTATCGGTTTGTGCCATGGGACATTCCAGTTTGATCGGTTCTTGTCCTGAAGATTTGTGCCGGCCCGTGGCATGACAAGGGCGGCCTGCCGCACATCCACTTGAACGGGCCCTTGAACAGGGCGGCGCGGGCCTCCCTCAGGCGTCAGAGCGGCGGCTCTCTTGGTGGCGGGGAGTGACCCCATACGCTCGGCCGGTGCCGGATGCGCCTGTTCTGGCCCAACATGATCGCGACGCGATCCCAGAGAGGCAGCAAAAGCGCCCCGGACATACGGGTCATTTCGGATGTGCCAAAGCGGCGCTCATCGGCGCGCATCAGCCGGTCCGCAGGCGTTCCCAGAAGGCCGATTTCCTTGCATGGCTCTGGCGCAGCCCGTCCAGATAATCCGCATGTGACAGGTGGGGGCCGTAGTCGCATATCTCGGCATCCGCGGCGGCACAATCCGACAGGTGCCGTGCGGCATGGCCGTAGCGGCCCGCGCGTCTTCGCCCCAGGGCGAAGTCGATCATCGCCCGCCACAGCAGAACGGCGGCAAGCGGGTAGGCAGGGGCAAGCGCCTCGGCAAGCGGTGTAAGGATCTCGTAGGCATTGCCGTCGATCTCCTCGCTGCGGGCCTCGATCAGCTCGGCCGCCAGGGACAGGTCGGGGGCCTCCAGGCAATAGGCCAGCGCCTTCTCGACCGGTTCATAGTCGAGGACAATCCCGCGCGCGCGGTCCTCGGCCTCGATATCCTCGAAATCGGGCAGCAGCCTGAGGTGACGGCGCAGGGCGTCGGGGCAGAGCCGGCGCTCGAAGCGGTGCCAGAGCGCGGCGCGCAGATCGTCCTTGCGGCCAAGCGCCTCCAGGCAGGCGAAATGCGCCGCATCCAGCTCGGGGTCGTCGAACCAGGGATCATCGCTCTCGCCGGGCAGCGCGGCCTCGATCAGGTGCAGCGCGTCCCCGGCGCGGCCCGCCGCCAGCAGCCGGGTGGCGGCATCGGGGGCGATGGTGGAACAGGTCAGTTGCTCGGGGGTATATCGCGCAAGCCAGCTGTCCACGTCGCCCTCTGCATCGGCCACGTCCCGCAGGATCATATCGAGGCTGCGGTTGCGCCCGGCACGGGCGCGGGCAGCGCGGGCGTCGCGGTCAGAGATGAACGCATAGCGGGCAAGATCGGCCTCGGTGGGTGGTGCTGCGCGGGCGGCTTCGGCCAGCGCCTTCAGACGGGCCAGACCGGTGGCGCCAAGCGCCTCGGCCAGCGCGGGCACGGCGTCATCGAAGGCGCCATAGCCATCGTCCAAGATCGCCTCGAAGACGGTTTCGGCCAGTGCCGCGGGGTCCTTGCCCAACCTCGGCGCAAGGCGTTCGATCGCCGCCATGGCCTCGCCCATCACCTCGCCGATGGTGCCCTGGCTGTCATCGGTGCGCTCATGGATGCCGGGGGCCAGTTGCAGCTCGGCCCAGAGCAGGTCGAAGGCCGCATCCGGGGCATCGGGCGCGATCCGGGTCTCGACAAGCCGGGTCAGCTCCGCCAGTTCCCGAGCCAGTTTCTTCTGCGCCTCGCCGGGAGCTTTGCAAGCATGCGCCGGAGATGGAAATGGCGCCCCGCGATCGCCGGACATGGAGGCCCCGGAAACCCTCGCCTTGCAAGTGAAAACACAGGTGTCTCCTGCAGTCACGCCAGCGTCGACAGGCCCGGCCACAGGCATGCGGCATCGCCATACCGCCCGTCACGTTAGTGGCGATGGCCTCGAATGCGGCGTTGGGGTGCCGTCCCCCCGTGACCGTGCCCCTGCCGGAGCCCCCAAGCAGCATCGCCGAGGAACAGGCGCGGCCGGATCGGCGGGGAACCGCAACCGCATTCAGAAGCGCAGGTTTCCCGGGACGACGGGGGGCGACGACCCCGCCCCCCCGGACCTGCGCGGAACGGTGTCGGACCCGCCCTACCCGTCAGGCAAAAGCGCGATCTTGGGCGCGGCCTCGCCGCCCCCGGCAATACTGGCGAAGGCGGCGGCCCCCTCGGCCAAGGGCATCGTCCGGACCCAGCCAAGCCCGCCCAGACGGCCCGCGAAAAGAGCTGCGGCGGTGTCGCGGAACTCCTGCGCGATGTAGGTGTAGCTGCCGATGAAGGTCAGCTCCTGAAGGGTGGCGCGGCGGATGTCGAGCCCGGGACCGGCATCGCCCAGCCCGATATGCACCATCGCCCCGCCCGGACGCAGCGCCGCGCTGGCGGCGGCCCGGGTCGCCCCGAAGCCGACGCCGTCGATGACCAGATCGACGCCCTCGGGGCCGGTGCCGGGCCCGGTCGGATCGAAGGTCCGGATGCCGCCCTCGGCCGCCGCGATGTCCCGCCGGGGACCCGAGGGCTCGGCCAGCCAGATCTCGGCCGCGCCGCGTGCCCGCAGAACCAGAGCCGCCCCCAGCCCGATGGCGCCGCCGCCGATCACCAGGCAGCGCGCCTCGGCCAGCGGCAGCTCGAGCGCCCGTTCCGCCAGCCCCACCGCATGCCAGCCGCAGGCCAGGGGCTCGGTCAGGGCGGCGGCGACCGGGGATATGCCCTCGGGCACCGGGGTGAGGTTGCGTGCCGGGACCGCCAGCAGCCCGGCAAAGGCGCCCTCGCGCGGCGGCATCGACAGGATCTGGCGGGTCTCGCAGAGATTGTCGCGCCCGGCCCGGCAAAACCGGCAATGCCCGCAGGTGACAAGCGGATTGACCGTCACCCGGCGGCCCGCCGCCGGGCCGCCGGGCGGGGCCGAGACGACGATGCCCGCGGCCTCGTGGCCGAGGATCAGGGGTGCCGGGCGGCGGTCGTCATGGCCTGCCCAGGCATGCATGTCCGAACCGCAGATCCCGGCCGCCTCGACCCGGATCAGGGCCTCACCGGGGCCGGGCTCGGGGTCGGGCAGTTCGCGCAGTTCCAGCAGGCGGGGGCCGGTATAGATCAGGGCCTTCATTTCGCAGTAAACCCCCCATCCACAGGCAGCACCTGCCCGGTCACATAGTCGGACGCGGCCGAGCAAAGAAACAGCGCGGGGCCGACGATGTCCGGCAGCCGCCCGTTGCGGCCGATGCAGGTCTGGGCAGCGTTGCGCGCGGCGCGTTCGGGATCATCGAAGACCGGGCCGGTCAGCTCGGTCGGGAAGAACCCCGGCGCCAGCGCATTGGCGGTGATGCCATGCCGCGACCAGGCCTCAGCCATGGCCCGGGTCAGCTGGACGATGCCGCCCTTCGAGGCGCCATAGGCGATGCCGCCGGGAAAGGCGCGCAGGCTTTGCAGCGAGGCGAAATTGACGATCCGCCCCCAGCCGCGTTCGCGCATCCCGGGCACCAGCGCCTGGGCCAGGAAGAACGGCATCGCCAGATTGAGGTTCTGGGTCAGGGTCCAGCCTTCCAGCGTCACCTCGTCGGCCGCCTCGCGGGTGTTCACGCCCGCCGCGTTGACGAGGATATCGGGCGGCCCGAACGGGTCCGAGACCGCGCGCGCCACGCCCTTGGCGCGGCCGGGATCCGAGAGATCCGCCGACAGCGCCACGGCATTGGTGCCGTCGCACCAGTCCGACCGGCGCCGGGCGACGGCCACGACCTTCGCCCCGGCCCCGACCAGCGCCTCGGCGATGGCGCGGCCGAGCCCGGCGCTGGCCCCGGTCACGCAGGCCACCTTGCCCTCAAGCGGTGTCGCGGCGATCATGCCGACACCTTCGCGGAACCCTGAACGGCGGCCGGATCGGCGCCCAGATCGAAGCTCCGGTCCGGGAAATACTTGGCCAGCCGGATATCGGCGGTGCGGGCATGACCCTCCATCCCCTCCAGCCGCGAGATCCGCGCGGTAGCCTCGGCGATCGGCCGGGCGCCGTCGCGGGTGGCGCGCTGCCAGGTCACCAGCTTGAGATACTTGTGGACAGACAGCCCGCCGGTATAGCGCGCCGCCCCCGAGGTCGGCAGCACATGGTTGGTGCCCGCCGCCTTGTCGCCGAAGGCGACCGTCGTCTCCTCGCCCAGAAACAGGCTGCCATAGCAGGACAGCCGCCCCAGCCACCAGTCCAGATCGGCGGCCTGCACGGTCAGATGCTCGGGCGCATAGCTGTCTGAGGTGGCGGCGATCTCCTCGCGGCTGTCGCAGAGGATCACCTCGGCATAGTCGCGCCAGGCAGCGGCGGCATTCTCGGCATTGACCGGCGGCAGCGCCGCGATCAGCTCGGGCACCCGGGCCATCACCGCCTCGGCCAGCGGCCGGTGATCGGTCACCAGCCAGACCGGCGAATTGTAGCCATGCTCGGCCTGGCCCACCAGATCGGCGGCGACGATCTCGGGGTCGGCGGTCGCGTCGGCCAGCACCATGCTGTCGGTCGGGCCCGCGAACATGTCGATGCCGACCCGGCCGAACAACAGCCGCTTGGCCTCGGCCACGAACTGATTGCCGGGGCCGACCAGGATATCGGCGGCGGGCATGCCGAACAGCCCGAAGGCCATGGCCGCGATCCCCTGCACCCCGCCAAGCGCCAGGATCTGGTCGGCGCCGCACAGATCGGCTGTATAGACGATGGCCGGGTGCACCCCCACGCCCGGGCGCGGCGGCGAGCAGACCGAGACATGGCCGCAGCCCGCGACCCGCGCCGTGGTCACCGTCATCAGCGCCGAGGCGACATGGCTGTAGCGGCCGCCCGGCGCGTAGCAGCCCGCCGCCCGGCACGGGATCGCCTTCTGGCCCAGTGTCAGCCCGGGCCGGATCTCGGTCTGGAAATCGCCGACGGTCTTCAGCTGGGCCTCGGCAAAGCGGCGCACATTGTCATGGGCAAAGCGGATATCGTCCTTGACCCGCTGGTCCAGACTGGCGGCGGCGGCGTCGATCTCGTCGCGGGTCAGCACCACATTGCCCTCGTAGCGGTCGAATTTCGCGGCATAGTCCAGCGCCGCAGGCTCGCCGCCCGCCTCGATCTCGGTCAGGATCTTCTGCACGGTCTCGCGGGTTTCGGTGGCGTCGGACACCGCCCTGCGGGGGGCCTTCTTCAGATAGCTCACGGTCATGGGATCCACTTTCTGTTTTAGGGGTTTCAGGACAGCATCAGGGTCGAGACCGCAGGCGCGAAGGCGATCAGCAGCACGACCGTCAGCATGAACAGCACGAAGGGCACGGCGCGGGCCGAGATCCTGAGCACGGATTCGCCGGTCAGACCGCTGACCACGAACAGGTTCAGCCCCAGGGGCGGGGTGATGAAGCCGACCCCCAGCGCGGTGATCATCATCACGCAGAACTGGATCTCGTTCATGCCGATCTCGTCGGCCAGCGGCTTCAGAAGCGGCGCCAGGATCACGATATTCGGGGTCGTCTCCATCACGCAGCCGGCCGCGACCAGGATCGCGATCATCACCAGGATCAGCATCCAGGGCTCGGAAACGAAGCCGGTCATGGTGTAGACGAAGCTTTGCGGCACCCCCATCGCCGAGAGCGCCTGCGCCAGCGGCAGCGACATCGCCACGATCGGCACGATCACCCCGTTCACCTTGGCCGAACTGACCATCATCGAGGGAAAGTCGGCCAGCTTCAGCGTGCCCATGACGAAGCCCATGGCGATGGTGATGGTCACGGCGCTGGCCCCCGCCTCGGTCGGGGTCAGCCGGCCGCTGAAGATGCCCCAGAAGATCACCCCGGGCACGATGAAGGCATACCAGCCCCGCGCCAGCGCCCGGCCCAGATTGGCCAGCCATTCGGACAGGCTCAGCGCATGGCCCTGTTCCCAGGCATGGCGCCGGTTCAGGACCGTGTTGGTCAAAAGGATCGCGGCAAGGATCAGCACGCCCGGGATCAGCGCCGCCTTGAACAGGGTCGAGGCCGAGATCCCCAGCACCAGACCGATCACGATATAGGCGATCGAGGGCGGGATCAGGATCCCGGTGCAGGCTCCCGCCGCCACCAGCGCGCAGGCATAGGGGCGCGGATAGCCGCTTTCGACCAGCCGCTCGATGGTCATCCGCCCGACCGCGGCCGCCCCCGCGGCATCCGAGCCCGAGATCGCCGAGAACATGCCGCAGACCAGCACCGTGGCCGAGCCGAAGCCGCCCCGGGTCCAGTTGGTCAGCGCCTCGGCCACGTCGAGGAACTTGCGGCTGAGCCCGGTCCGGACCAGCACGTCGCCGGTCAGGATGAACAGCGGAATGGCGGTCAGCGCGAAATGGTCGATGCCGGAAAACAGCCCCTCGCCCACCAGCGACAGCGGCAGCACCTGCGAGGCGCTCAGCAGCATCACCGAGGCCGCGCCGATGGCGACCCAGACCGGCACCGCCAGCGCCACCAGCAGAAGGAACGCCGCCACCGGCAGGTAGAAGGTCCAGTCCAGCGCCACCGCGCCCTGTTGCATCTGTTGCCAAAGCATGACGGAACCTCACTCGAACAGGCGTTCGCCCTCGTAGACCGGACGGCCGGCGCGCAGATCGGCGAAATCGCGCACGAGGGATTGCAGAAGACGGAAGATCATCAGCGAGAACCCGACCGGCACCGCCATCAGGAACCACACCATCGAGACCCTCAGCCCGTGGCTGACCGATCCGAAGGTCCAGGACACCGACACCGTCTGGGCCGAGAGCCACAGCGCCAGCACCGCCAGCGCCAGGGTCACCAGATCGCCGAACATGTACAGCAGCGCCCGGCCCCGGGGCGGCGCCCAGTTCAGCAGAAGGTCGATGCGGATATGGGCGCGTTCCCGCACCGCCGCGGCGGCACCGATCCAGCACAGGTAGATGAAGCAGTAGCGGACGACCTCCTCGCCCCAGATCGAGGAATAGGCGAAGACCTCGCGGCGGATCACCTCGATGGCCATGGTCGCGACCAGCATGATGTAGAAGATCAGCAGCGCCCAGCGTTCGGCGTTGCGGTCGAGGGCGTTGAGCATGGCGGCTCCTTCGCCGGCGGCGAACCGGCGTTGCGGGAAACGGAAAGACGGTGGAAACGGGCCGGAACCGCGCCCGTCACGGGCGCGGCGTCAGACGGCGTCAGGCGTCGTCGACATAGGCCCGGACCTCGGTCGCGGCGGCCTCGGCCATGCGCTCGAAGGCGGCCATCGAGCCGGCAAGCCCGGTCTTGTAATCGTCCCATTCGGACCGCTGATAGCCGCCCGCTTCCTGCCAGAGCCCGAGCTGATCGTCCGAAAGCCTGTGGAATTCGACCCCGGCATTCTTCAGCTCGGACATGGCGAAGCCGCGCGCGGCGGGCACCTTGGCAAGGTTCTGCTGGGCGGTGATGTCGGCGGCGGTGTCGATCGCCTCACGAATGTCGCCGGGCAGGCCGTTATACCATTCCAGATTGCAGGAATAGACCTGGGCGTCGGGCACCGCGCGGGTGAAGGTGACGTGGCTCAGCATCTCCTTGAAGCCGTAGACGTAAAGCGCGCCCACCGCCGGATCGAGCGCGTCGGCCACGCCCTGCTGGATCGCCGAGGGCGTCTCGCCCCAGGCGACGGGGGTCGGGTTGGCGCCGACCAGCCGGTAATAGGTCTGCAGCATCTCGGAGCCCGGCACCCGGAACTTGACGCCCGCCAGATCCGAGGGCGTCAGGACCGGCCCGGGACCGCCCTTTCTGAGCGCCACCACCCTGGGGTCGATGACCACGTAGAACAGCGGCTTGAACCCGCGCGCCTCGACCATCGGATGGACCGTTCCGGTCCAGACCTCGGACCGGGTGAGGTTCACGAAACGCTGGTTCGAGCCGCAGAGATAGGGCAGGTTGACAAGGTCGACCACCGGCGCGAAGGGCGCGAAATTGGCAATCGAGTGCTGCGCCGCCTGGATCGTGCCCGACTGCACCTTCTGCACCAGCTGGTTGCCCGCGCCAAGCTGGCCTGCCGGGGCAAGCTGGACATAGACCCTGCCCTCGCTGGCATTCTGGATGTTCTCCTTCAGGTCGAGCTGCATGATCGGATAGCTGCGATCCGCCGACATCACATAGGCGGTGGCCAGGGTCATCACATGCTCGGCCGCGCGCTTGCGGTCGCGCTCCTCGTTGGCGGTCTGCGCCGCGGCCTTGTCGGACCACAGCATGCCGCCCGCCGAGGCCATCACCGCGGCGGTGAAGCTGCCGGTTCCGGCCAGCCTCAGGAAGTTGCGCCGCGAGGCGGCCGCCTTCCATCCGGTATCGTCATTGTCGTTGCGCATCGTTCCATCCCCTCCCCGTTTTGGAACTTTTCGTCTGATCCCGTCAGGACCTCCTGGACACCTCCGGCCCATCCGCGCCGCGCGCATCCCGGCGCGCCTCGCAGCTCAGGGTTCCCAGACCGAAACAGGCCGCCGCCAGAAACAGCAGCACCGTCTCGGCCGCGGTGCCGATGAGGGCCGCTCCGGCCCTCGCCCCGATCAGGTTGATCGCAAAGACCGCCAGAAGCAGGGCCGAAGCCCCGAACGCGGCCATCCCGAAAAATTTCATCGTCACACCTCCTCATGCGAACGATTCGTTCCGGCAGCTTGATATGTAAGCGCTTGCATTCGTCTATGCAAGCGCTTACATTGAGGCTTGACCCAAACCACGGAGCTCAAGCGATGTCCGGACCCGCCACCGGCAAGCCAGATCGTTCCCGCCGCCCGCCGACGCTGGAGGATGTCGCGCGAGCGGCGGGGGTGTCGACGGCGACGGTCTCGCGCAGTCTGAACGCGCCGGACCGGGTCCGGGCCGAGACCCGGATGGCGGTCGAGGCGGCGGTGCGCGATCTGGGCTACACCCCGAATTTCGGCGGTCAGGCGCTGGCCTCGAACCGCACCAACACCATCGGCGCGATCATTCCGACGATGGAGAACGCGATCTTCGCCCGGGCGCTGCAGGCCCTGCAGGAGACGCTGACGGAAAGCCGGGTGACGCTTCTGGTGGCGACGTCGCATTACGATCCGGCGCGGGAAGAGGCGCAGATCCGGGCGCTGATCGCGCGGGGCGTCGACGGGCTGGCGCTGATCGGCAGCCAGCGGACGGCAGCGGCCGACGCGCTGCTGGAGACGCGGGGGATCCCGTTCGTGATCCTGTGGTCGGCGCCCTCGGAGACGCCGCATCCGGCGATCGGTTTCGACAATGCCAGAGCCGCGGCCGAGCTGACCGCCCAGGTTCTGGCGCGCGGCCACCGCCGGATCGCGATGATCTCGGGGCCGCTGGCCCATAACGACCGGGCCCAGGCCCGGCTGGCGGGGGTGACGGAAACCCTCTGCGCGGCGGGGCTGGAGCTTGCCCCCGGGGACCTGCGGGAATGCCCCTATACGCTGGCCGATGGCGAGGCCGCGGCGGCCGCGCTTCTGGGCCGGGCGGAGCCGCCCACCGCGATCATCTGCGGCAATGACGTGCTGGCGGCCGGCGCCCTGCGCGCGGCGCGGCGGCTGGGGGTGGATGTGCCCGGCGCGCTGTCGGTCACCGGCTTCGACGACATCGAGCTTGCCACGGCGGTCCATCCGCCGCTTGCCACGATCCGGGTACCGCACCGGGGCATGGGCGAGGCGGCAGGCGCCTGCCTGATGGACTGGATCGACAGCGGCAGGCGGCCTGTGTCGCGCCTTCTGCCCACCGAATTCGTGGCACGCGGGTCGCTGGGGCCGGTGGGTTAGTCGGATCAGCGTGTCCTGTCCTGGCCGTTGCCCCGGGAGCACCGTCGGGACATGGGTATTTTCGCCAAGAAGAAGCGGAAGGCTGCGGGACCGGGGCACGCCGGCGCGGCAACGTGCACCGCGGGTATCCACTCGTGTTCTGCTTGGGGCGTGATTGGCTTTTTGTTTCGGATCAGCGCCTTGATGGTGCCCGGTCGTTGTCGGCGATGGCGATCCTCTTTGGCGCCTTTGCTTCGAACCTCATTCTGTCGCGCTTGGCGAAGCGCGCATGACTGCGGCGGGGACCGCTTTCTTAGGCATTCGTAGCGAGACAGGCGATGCGCCGCCGGTCGAGTTCTGGCGGCACGTCGAGGCGCGTGGCCATGACCGTGGAACCGATGCCGGAAAGGCCGGGACGGGGCGGATCGCTTCCCCTGGCCCGGCAGTCCCGCAGCTGGGAGCATGGAACCGCCGCCCGCCACGGAAGCGCCGCATCCGAAACCGGTCGGGCCCACCGCGGAACAGGACATGGTTCCATGCAATGGTCCAAATCCCTGGCCCGAGGCGCCGGGCCCATGACAGAAACGTACCGGAACCGCCCCCGGGATCGAGGAGGCCCGCCTCATCGTACCGCGCCGAGAGGCTCGAGCCCAGGCCTCGGGACTTGCCTCACGGCCTCGGATGATATACATTTTTCAATGTCTATCTACCCTGCCGCGCCGGAGGCCACCATGCAGATCGCCAGATGGGGAAATTCGCTTGCCGTCCGCCTGCCCGCGGATCTGGTCCGGACCCTCGGCCTGCGCGAGGGCGACCGGATCGAGCTGGAGCCCTCGGGCGAGGGTCGGCTTGCAGTCAGCCGCCATCCCCGTGCCGATGAGGTGCTGTCAGGGCTGCGCCGGTTCCGCGGCCGTCTGGCGTCCGAAGACCGGCTGAGCCGCGACGCGGCCAATGCCCGCTGACTTCTTCGACACCAACGTCATCCTCTACCTGCTGGACGACGGGCCCAAGGCCGACCGGTCCGAGGCGCTGCTGGCTAAGGGCGGCACGATCAGCGTCCAGGTGCTGAACGAGGCGCTGGTGAACTGCCTGCGCAAGGCCCGGATGAGCCATGACGAGGCGGGCGAATTCCTGTTCGGGATCCGCGATCTCTGCGAGACGGTCGAGCTGACCGTCGACACCCATGATGTCGGCCGCGCGCTGGCCGCCCGCTACAAGCTGTCGGTCTACGATTCGATGATCGTCGCCGCGGCGCTTCTCAGCGGCTGCACCAGGCTCTGGTCCGAGGACATGCAAGACGGGCTGACCGTCGAGGGGCGGCTGAAGATCGTCAACCCCTTCGCCGACGCCGCCTGAGCAGACGCATTCGCCTGGTCGGAACCGCCGCGGCCGAGGGCCCCGGCCTTGCCTCCCGCAGCCCGCGCCACAGGTCCTGACCCAGACCCGACCCGAAGGAGACAGAGCATGACCCGAACCCTGTTCATCACCGGCGCCTCCAGCGGTATCGGCGCCGCCACCGCCCGCGCCGCCGTCGCCCGCGGCTGGTCGGTGGGGCTTATGGCGCGCTCGGCCGACAAGCTGGACACGCTGGCAACCGAGCTTGGCGCGGCGGCGCTGGCCCTGCCCGGCGATGCCACCGATCCGACCGCGCAAGAAGAAGCCGTGGCCCGTACCGTCGAACACTTCGGCGCGCTGCATGCGGCCTTCGCCAATGCCGGGCGCGGCCTCGAACGGCCCGGCACCGAGGCGGGCGATCCCGAGGACTGGCGCGGGATGGTCGATCTGAACGTGATGGGCGTGCTGTTCACTGCCCGTGCCGCCCTTCCGCATCTGCGCCGGACGAAGGGGCATCTGGTTCTGACCGGCTCGGCCGCGGGGCGGACCCATATCAAGGGCTCGATCTATTCCGCGACCAAGTGGTTCGTGCATGGCTATGGCGGCAACATGTCCGAAGAGATGCGCGAATGGGGCGGGCGCTGCACGGTGATCTCGCCCGGGATGGTCGACACGCCGTTCTTCGACAGCCCCAAGCCCGACAAGATCCGGCCCGAGGATGTCGCCGATGCGGTGCTTTATGCGCTGGAACAGAACCCCCGCGCAGAGCTGCGCGAGATCCATATCATGCCAACCGGCTGAGAGGCGGCGGCGCTCAGCCCGCCGCCCGCCTTTCGCGGATCATGATGAAGACGCCGCTGACGACGATGACCGCGGCCCCCACCGCCGTCGCGCGGTCGGGAACCTCCTGCCAGAACAGCCAGCCGAAACCGGTGGCCCAGAGCAGTGCGGTATAGTCCAGCGGCGCGATCACCACCGCAGGCGCCATCCGGAACGCCTGGGTGATCAGCGTCATGCCCAGCGTGCCGAACAGGGCGATGCAGCCGAAGGCCCAGAGATCGCCCGCCGGGACCGGGGTCCAGACGAAACCGACCGCCAGACCGCTCAGGAGCACCGAGCTGCCGACCAGCCAGAGCTGCATCGTCCAGACGCTTTCGCGCGCATCGAGCCAGCGCGCGCTGAGCATCAGCACCGCATAGAACAGCGCCGCCAGCACCGGCAGAACCGAGGCCGGCTGAAACGCCGCCGCCCCCGGACGGACCACGATCAGCACCCCGGCAAAGCCCGCCGCCACCGCCAGCCAGCGCCGCCAGCCCACCGGCTCGCGCAGGACCAGCGCCGACAGCGCGGTGATGAAGATCGGCGCCACGAAGATCAGCCCGGTTGCCTCGGCCAGCCCCAGATAGCGGAAACTGGTGAAGAACATCAGCGCCGCCACGATCACCAGCCCGCCCCGTGCCAGATGCGCCAGCGGACGGCGCGAGACCAGAGCCCGGGGCCCTCCGGTCCCGACCGCGATCGCGGCGGCGAAAGGCAGCGCGATCAGGCTGCGCAGGAACAGGATCTGGACCGGCGAATAGCCCTCGGTCAGCGCCTTGGCGAAAGCGTCATTGACGCAAAGACAGGCGACGCCCGCGCACATCGCAGCGATCCCCGCCATGGGGTCGCGCCCCGCCACGGTTGCCGCCGTTCCGGTCATTCGCGAGTTCCTTTCACCAGCCCTCCGGCCCGTTTCCGGGGCCCTCCTCAGCGTCGCGACCCTAGCCCGCCCGCGCTTCGCTGTCATGGTCGAAGCCGCCCCCAGCGCTGCCCCGCCACGGGATATCGGGACAATCGGGGGCGATCCGCCGGGATCGGACCGGAACAGGACGGCGAGGCGCCCGGCCGCATGCGGGAACCCGCCAGCCCGGCAGACACTTGCCCGCGCCCGCAATCGAAGTCATGGCATCCGGGGACGATATCGCGTAACAGCGGCGCGCGGGGGATATCCTGATGAACAGAAATCGCGGCTCCCGGCGACGTGTTTCGTTGTCGCTTCCGATCCTGCGGACCTCGCGGGATCAGCACGATGCCGGCAACCTGACCCTCGGCAGCCTGCTGTCGGGGCTGGGCGAGACCTCGTTCGGCTGGGCGGTGGTGGTGTTCGCGCTCATGACCATGCTGCCGCTGCCGCCCGGATCTTCGCTGGTGACCGCGCTGCCGGTGCTGGTCACCACCGCGCAGATGATGCTGGGCTACCGCCATGTCCGCCTGCCGGGACCGCTGGCGCGGTTGCGGCTGGATCACGACAAGCTGCGCCGGACCGTGCTGCGCCTGCGCCCCGTCACCCGGCGGCTGGAGCGGGTTCTGAGGCCGCGCAATCCCGCCCTGTTCCGCCGCCGCAACGAACGCGCGCTGGGGGCGGCACTGTTCGTGATCGCCTTCACCCTGTTCCTGCCGGTGCCGGGCAGCGGCTGGTTCCCGGCGATCTCGCTGTTCGTCGCGGGCGTCGGCATGGTCGAGCATGATGGCCGGGTCACGATCTGGGGGCTTGTGATGGGCGCGGCCTCGGTGCTTCTGACCGTCGCCATCGTGGTCTCGCTGGCCGCCAGCGCCGAGGCGGTGATCCCGTAGCCGCCCCCGGCCGGGCTCGGCACCGGATCGGCCCGCCGGTCTTGTCCGCCAGCGGTCCCTGTCCTTCGAGCGCGGGTTTCCGCATCGCCTTAAACAGCACCGGAACCGGCAGGGCATGTGTCCTTCCTGCTCGAGCGCCAGCATCAGAACCAGACGCTTGAAAAATCGACGTTCATGTCGCCTTGCCGACCCGGATTTCGGATCGATGCCGTCCCGCCCCGATGACCGTTATCCGAAGGGCAAATCGGCGCGGCCCCGAGGCCGATCATCGCCGACCATGGCCTAAGGTTCGCGCAGGGGGAAACAGGCCAGGGGTCATTCGGACAGGACCGTGCCGACGAAAGCCAGTCTGATCCCCTTCGCCTGAGCAGGACGACCCGCCCATGGGGCGGGCCCGGAGCAAAGCGGTCGTTCACGGAAAACGCAGCCACGGTCCGGAATGCGGCCATGGCCGCAAGTCGGCCATCGTGCTAGCTTGGGCGCTTGAAGAAGTATGGTCGCACATTCCACCTGCCATTTTCGCCCGGCGCCACCAGCGACGACAAGGTCATGTCTTCGCTTGAAGGCCTGATGGCGGAAGACCTCGTCGTCACCGAGAAGATGGACGGTGAGAATACGACCATTCACGCCGGCGGCTCCCATGCGCGCAGCCCTGACAGCCGTTACCATCCTTCCCGAGACTGGCTCAAAGCGTTCGCGGCGGGGATTTCTCCCTATCTGGCAGAAGGCGAACGTATTGTCGGCGAGAACCTCTATGCCCGTCATTCCGTCGCCTATGATGCGTTGCCCTCGTATTTCCTCGGCTTCGCGTGGATTGTTGGCGATGTAATCCAGTCCTGGGACCTGACGCAGGCACGTTTCGAGGAGCTGGGCATCCAGCCCGTTGCGACGCTCTATCGGGGCGCCTACCGCACGGGTCTGTTCGAGGATCTGGCGCGGGCCCTCGACCTGTCGAGGCAAGAGGGGTTTGTGGCAAGGATCGCCGGCTCGTTCCCAGAAAGCGACATGCCGAGGCGGATGGGAAAATATGTCAGGGAAGGGCATGTTCAGTCGGAAATCCACTGGATGAAGGCTGAGCTTATCGCCAATGGCCTAGCTGACGCCTGACGGCAGCTTCACCCCGTCCACCAGGCCTCACAGCTCGAAGGTCTGGTTCGGGTCAGCAATGCCTGACCTTCGGGCCGGCAAAGCCGGGTTCGGCCAACGGACCGGCCCCGGAAGATCGGCTGCAGATATGCTCGATATGCGACCGGCAACCGGGCGCCGCTTGCCTCGGCAGAGCGCCGTGATCGCCCGGCACCGCGTCGAACCCGAGCCAGGACAGGGGGGTGTCATCAGGCCGACCCGCCCGGCCGCCAGCGACAAGGCCGGCCCCGGTTCGAGGCGCCGTTTCACAGCCAAGCCCCAACCGACGCCCATCTTCCAAACCACAACTCCGGCGGGCGAGCTCGCCGACCCGGATCCGAATCTGCTGGCCTCCGCCCCATCCGCGACGGCCACGGCCTGACCCTACCGGGCCTCGCCCGCCATCTCGCCCGACACCGGCAACGGCGCGCGGAGCATCACGCTTGCGGAGCTTTTCCAACCGCCTTGAGCCGCCCTGACGGTGCCGCCAAGGGTCAGCCCCGGCCGGGCGCGGCACCCTCGACGAAAAGCCGCCAGGCGCGGTCGAACCAGGCCTCCCGCGCAGCCGGATCCGCCAGCGTGTCATCGCCCATCAGCGCCGCGTTGCTGGGGCCCAGCACCAGGGCCGCGATCAGCTGGTCGGCGACGAAATCGGCATCCGGCGCGGCAAGCTCGCCCGCAGCGGCGGCGGCGCGGATCGCCTCTGCCAGCTTCGGCGTGAACGGGTCCGCGCCGACCAGAGGCCGGGCCCGCATCGCCTCGATGAAGGCCTCGCGCTTCAGCGCCAGCAGCTCGGGGTCGAGATTGGCATCGAGAAACCAGCGCGCCAGATGCCGCACCCGGTCGAGCGGCCGCTCGGGGCACTCCGCCGCCACCGCCTCGAACCAGGCCTCGGTCCGCTCCAGCGCCTTCTGCGTCACCGCGGCAAACAGATCTTCCTTGGTGGCGAAACGGCGGTAGAGCGTGTCCTTGCCGATGCCGCAGGCGGCGATCACCTGCTCCATCGTGGTCGCGGCAAAACCCTGGGCGATGAACAGCTCGCGCGCCCGGGCGACGATCTCGGCCGCGATCCGTTCGGACTGGCGCTTGGTCGGGCGTCCGGCACGCGCCGGGCGCGGGGTCTTGGCTGTCGTCATTCCCGTGCGGCCTTCCGGAAGTTCAGCCGCCTTATGGGCAATTTTCCGGCCGGACGGCAAGTATCCCGATATTCCGACAAAAACACTATGGTTTTAACTGGACGGTATCGTCCCGTTTTGCTAACGCCGCTTCGACATTCAGGGAACGGAGATGCCGGATGGACAGAGGAACCTTGGGCAGGACGACCGCGGCACTGGCGGCCGCACTCGGCACGGCCGCAACCGCCGCCGCCGCACAGGACGATGCCTACGCGCTTGAGGCCATCGTGCTGCAGGCCGACGTGGCCGACACGTCGAGCTCCTACGCGCTGCCGGACATGCGCTCGGCCACCAAGACCGATACGCCGGTGGTCGAGACGCCCCAGGCGCTGACCGTGCTGACCCGCAAGCAGTTCGACGACCAGAACACCCAGACCGTGGGCCAGGCGCTGCGCTACACCTCGGGCGTGCTGTCCGAGATCGACGCCTCGACCCGCTATGACAGCGTGTTCCTGCGGGGCTTCGGCGGCTTCGGCATCTCGTCGCAATTCGTGAGCTCCCTCGACGGACTGCGGCTGCCGCGCGGCCAGGCCTTCGCCCAGCCCGCCGTCGATCCGTTCCTGCTGGACCGGGTCGATGTGCTCAAGGGCCCCTCGGCGCTGCTTTACGGGCCGTCGAGCACCGGCGGTCTGGTCAACATGGTCAGCCGCGCCCCCGATGGCAGCACCGGCGGCGAGGCGCGGCTGGAATACGGCACCCATGACCGCGTGCAGGCTGGGTTCGAGCAGCATGGCACCCTCGACGCGGCAGGCACCCTGCAATACAGCCTGACCGCCATCGGCCGCAGCGCGAACACCCGCTATCGCGATGTCGACGAAAAACGGTATGCCATCGCCCCGGTCCTGGTCTGGCAGCCTTCGGCCGATACGAGGCTGACCTTCGGCGGCTACTGGCAGGACGACCCCGAAGGCGGCTATTTCAACTCGATCTATCCCAAGGGCGCCGCGCCCTCGGCCTATGCCCGCTATCTCGACCGCGACTTCAATATCGGCGACCCGGATTTCGACAGTTTCGAACGCACCCAATGGGCGCTGAATGCCGGGCTGGAACATGCCTTCTCGGCCGATCTGACGCTGCGCTCGAAACTGCGCTACGGCCGCATCGACGCGGATATGAAGGGCCTGCAGATGGGCGCGCCGCTCGACGCCTCGGGCATGCTCGCGCGGAATGCCCTGATCTCGGACGAGACGGCGCGGGCGCTGAACTGGGACAGCAATCTGGAATACCGCTTCCAGACCGGCGCGGTCTCGCACCGGCTGCTGGCGGGGGCCGATCTGCTGTGGAATGACAGCGACTGGCAGTATTCCTACACCTCGGCCGCGCCGCTCGACGTGACCGACCCGGTCTATGGCGGCGTCTCGGGTCCGTTCACGACCATGACCGACAGCCACCAGACCACCCGGCAGGCCGGGATCTACCTGACCGACCAGCTCTCCTTCGGCCGGTTCCGCGCGGTGCTGGGCCTGCGCCATGACCGGATCGAGACCGACAGCCTGAACCGGCTGAGCGGGACCACCACCGAACAGAGCAGCGACAACACCTCCTACCGCGCCGCCCTGCTTTACCTCTTCGACAACGGTGCCGCGCCCTATGTCAGCTATTCGACCTCGCTCGAGCCGACCTCGGGCGTCGATGCCGCGGGCGATCCCTTCGTGCCCACCGAATCCGAGCAGTGGGAGCTGGGGATCAAGTACCAGCCGCCGGGCATGGACGCGCTGTTCACCATGGCCGCCTTCAGCATCGACCAGACCAATGTGCTGACCCCGGGCGATGTGCCGGGCTATTTCATCCAGACCGGCAAGATCCGCTCGCGCGGGGTGGAATTCGAGGGCCGCGGCAAGCTGACCGAGCGGCTCGAGCTGATCGGCGCGCTGACCCTGCTGGATACAGAGGTACGGGCCTCGTCCAATCCTGCGATCATCGGCAACCGGCCGCAGGCGGTGCCGGATTATTTCGGCTCGCTCTGGCTGAACCGCAGCTTCGACGGCAGGCTTGACGGGCTGGAACTGGGCGGCGGCGTCCGCTTCGTGGGATCGAGCTATGGCGACGATGCCAACAGCCTGAAATCCGGGTCCTATACCCTGGCCGACCTGGCGATCCGCTACGATCTGGGCGCGCGCAACCCGTCGCTGGCCGGGCTCGAGGCCACGCTGAACGTCCGCAACCTGTTCGACGAGACCTATTATTCCAGCTGCAGCTACGACTATTTCTGCCAGTACGGAGAGGGCCGGATCGTCACCGTCGGGCTGCGCAAGACATGGTAGGCCGGCGCGGATTTCTGACCGGGGCGGCGGCGGCATTGACTGCCCCCCGGCTGGCCCGGGCGGACGCGGGGATCGAGGCCCGCGACGTTCTGGGCAACCGCGTCGCGCTGCCCGCGCCCCCCGAACGGATCGTGCTTCTGGACGCGACCGACCTGATCTCGATGGCCGCCCTGATCACCGAGCCGGGCGCGCGGCTGGCGGGCTGGGCCAGCGTGCCCCGGCTGGATCTGGGGCGCGCCGACTGGCTGGCGCCCGAGGGTCTGCCCGTGGTCGGCAAGCTCTCGCCCGACACCGTCTCGGCCGAGGGCATCCTGGCGCTGTCCCCGGATCTGGTGGTGGCCAGCGCCTATATGCTGCCGCCCGGCGGATCGGTGCTGGAAAGCGTCCTGCGCGCCGCCGGGATCCCGCTGGCCTGGACCGGCGGCCATGACAGGGCGCTGCGGCCCGGGGACAAGCTCGACCGGGCGATGGGGTTCTGGGGCGCGGTGCTGGACCGACCCAAGGCGGCGCGCGGGCTGGCCGCCTGGGGCCGCGCCCGCTTCGACGCGGTCCGCGCCGCCACCTCCGGGCCCCGGCCCCGGACCTACATGGAAATCATGTCGACCTATGACACCTGCTGCTGGGCCGCGGGCCACGCCTTCTGGGGCGGGATCTTCGAGATCGCGGGCGGCCATCTGCTGGAAGCGTCGGATGGCTGGGGCGCGAAGCTCGGCCCCGAGGGCCTGATCGCCTTCGATCCCGAGGTCTATATCGCCACCGGCGGCAGCTTCGCCCCCGAGCTGCAACCGGGCATCGCGCCGGGGCTGGACCCGGAGCGGGGCCGCGAGGGCCTTGCCCGCGCCGCCGCCCGCCCGGCGCTGAAGGACAGCTCGGCCACGCGCGCGGGCCGGGTCCACGGCATCTGGTCCGGGCTCGCGACCGCGCCCTTGATGGCGCCGGTGCTGGCCGACTGCCTCGGCGCCTGGCTGCATCCCGAAACCGGCGCGAACCTCGATCCCCGCAGGACGCTGACCGCGCTGAACGACCGGTTTGCCAGGCCCCTGCCCGGCCCGCTCTGGCTGTCGCTGGACGCGGCCTGACCGGCGCCCGAGCGCACCCGTTTCCCGCCCTTCCGGCACCCCGCAAGGCACCTGCAAGGGCCCTGAAAAGGGCCTTGCGAAAGGCACTGAGAGGAGAGCTCCCTTGATCGACGTCGAAACCGAACTGGCCTTCCCCGGGGCCGAGACCGCCCATGCCGCGCTGTCGGCCCATGCCAAAAGCCACGACATCCCGCCCGAGATCGACGCCCCCGGGCATCTGGCCTTTTCCTTCCAGGGCAACCGGCTGGAATTCCTGACCGTCCCGGGGCGGATGCGGATCCGGCTGTCGGGGGTCAGCCCGAACACGCTCTACTTCCTCAAGGAGGCGGTCGCGCATCACCTCGAAGAGGCCGATCCCGAGGCCGCGCGCACGCTGCGCTGGCCCGGGGACGAGGGCGCCGACAGCCACCGGACGCCGCCCAATTTCCGGCTGCTGACGGTGCTGGAGCGGTCCCGCCCGGTCGAGGGCATGACCCGGCTCCATCTCGCGGGCGAGGATCTCGAGCCGCTGACCCGCGACGGCATCCATGTCAAGCTGATGCTGCCCGCCGACCGGAGCCGGAGCCCGGTCTGGCCCGGGGTCGCGGCCAATGGCGCCACGCGCTGGCCGAAGGGCGCCGACCGGCTGCATGTGCGCTATTTCACCCTGCTCGAACTGGACGCCGAGGCGGGCCGCGTGGCAATCGATTTCGTCGATCATCCGGACGGCCAGATCTCGGACTGGGCCCGCGCCGCCCGTTCCGGCGACCGGATCGGCATCATGGGCCCCGGCGGCGGCCTGCCCCCCGCGACCGACCGGCCGCTGATCCTGATGGGCGACGCCACCGCGCTGCCCGCCCTCCTGCGGATCCTCGAGGCCCTGCCCGCCAGCGCCGAAGGCTGCGTGATCACGCCGTTGCGTCCGGACGATGCCGGCTATCTGCCCGCCTCGCCGCTCGAAACCCTGCTGCTGGGCCCCGAGGGCTTCGCCGCCAGTGCCGCCGGGTGCTTCGCCGAGGCTCTGGCCGCCCGGCCCGAGGCGCGGGTCTGGGTCGGCGCCGAACACGCGCTGGTTCATGAGGCCCGCCGGATCGCCGCCGCCCTGCCCGCCGAGCGGAAGGAGATCGGCACCTACTGGCGGCGCGGACGGCGCGGCGACGCCAGACGCGACGACCACGACGACTGAGAGGAGGCGCGGCCCCGAACCCGGGCCGCGACAGGGCCGGGTCCTGGACCTGCGCAATGCGCCCCAGAGCGGTACAAGGCAAAACCGAGCGGTATAAAGTCATCGCCCCCGAGCCCGATCTTCGGGCCCGGCCAGATTTGGTGCCGTTCACATCCTTCCGCCTCGCGTCCCGGTTCTCCACTGAGCCGCTCTTCCCTGCCGCCCCGGCCCAATCCAGGGCCCCGAACCGGTCGTCATCCTCTCACGCGATGCGATCCGGTTGCTGGAGACCGTCGGGCCACGCCTTGTCCAGAGCCTGAACGGCGGCAGAACGCTCATGGCTTCGCTGGCCGGGGACGAACCGACCATTCCCGGCCATCCTGTGGGGCCGTGCCAGCCATTCGGGACCGGCAGTTTCAGGCAACGACTGCACCGGATCGCGACCTGCCCGGCGCGCGATAGAAGATGCCGGCGCCAGGAAGCCAGACGCCTCGGGCGTTCCGTCTTGCCCGCCCTGCTGGGCAGCCGCGCCGCAGGGGTTGCCTCTTCCCAACGGCCACCATCTTGCCCAAGAGCACCGCTTCCGAAGCCGTCCCTCGGGCACCTGATCGCCGAAGGCCCCCGGGCTCAGCCCGCGCGCGCCGCGCGATAGGCCGCCGGGGTCTCGCCCGACCATTTCAGGAAGGCCCGGTGAAACGCGCTCGGCTCGGCATAACCGATGCGCAGCGCAATCGCCGCCACGCTCTCGCCGGTTCCGGCCAGCAGCCTCCGGCTTTCGGCAAAGCGCAGATCGTCGCGGATCGCCTGCCATCCCTGCCCCTCGGCGCGCAGCCGCCGCCTCAGCGTCGCGGGCGACAGCGCCAGTTCGCGCGCCACCTGCTCCAGATCAGGCCAGAGCGCGGGATCGGTCCCCCGCAGCCGCACCCGGATCCGCGCCGACAGCCCCTGATCGTGGCGGTAGCGCACCAGGATATTCGCGGGCGCCCCGGCCAGGAAAAGCTTCAGCGCGCGTTCGTCGCGGATCGTCGGCAGTTCCAGATAGCGGGCCGCGAAACACAGCCTGCTTTCGGCCTGGCCGAACTGCACCGGGGCGCCGAAGAAGCGCTGGTAATCGGCCCGGTTCGGCGGCGCCGCACAGGCGAAATCGAGCCGCGTCAGAGGGATACGCCGCCCGATCAGCCAGCAGGACAGCCCCATCAGCACCAGCCAGTAGGTCCGGTAGGCAAAGGCCGAGCGCAGCCCGCGCCGGTCGCTCAGCACGATCTCGGCCTGCCCGTCCGCCACCCGCAAGCTGCCGCTGGGATCTTCCAGAAGCACGCCCAGAAACCGCAAGGCGCGCCTGAGCGCCACATTCAGCGTCGCCGCATGCAGCACCGCATGGCCAAGGAACACGAAGCCGCCCGGCCGCATCGGCCGCGCCCCCAGCCCGAAGAACTCGTCGTCCAGAGCCTCGGCCACCGCCAGCCACAACCGCCCGTATTCCTGGTTGGTCACCGGCCCGTCCGCCGCGGCGATCCCGGCCCCGGCCAGCAGGGGCGCCGGGTCGATGCCGCGCCGCACCAGCGGTTCCAGCGCATCCGCGACAAACCCGGCCGAGACGATCCGCCTTTGCATGCCCTGCCCCGATATCATTGCAAAACCGATCACCGATTTTGGATGATTGCGTCATTGTTTGCAATGCACCCCCGCGACAGTATGCCACCGGACCCCGGGAGACCGCCCCGAAGACGCGGGCGGAGGGGTCAGGGAGGACGACATATGAAGTTAGACCGGATCGCGCGCCGCGATTACGCAGACGCACATGCCCGCTTTTCCATCGAGGACGAAATCGCCAGCCTCGCGGGCGATCTGGACGCCGGGCTGAACGCCGCCGTCGAATGCTGCGACCGCCATTGCGGACGCGACCTGGTGGCGCTGCGCACCGTCTCGGCCGGGGGCAGCCTTGCCGAATACACCTTCGAGGACCTGCGCGAACTTTCCGCCCGCACGGCCAATGTGCTCAAGGCCCATGGCGTCGGCCCGGGCGACGTGGTGGCCGGTCTTCTGCCCCGCACCCTCGATCTGATCGCCACCATCCTCGGGGTCTGGCGGCTGGGGGCGGTCTACCAGCCGCTTTTCACCGCCTTCGGCCCCAAGGCCATCGAGCACCGCCTGACCTGCGCCGGCACCCGGATGATCGTCACCACCGCCGCCCAACGCGGCAAGCTGGACGAGATCCCCGATTGCCCGCCCGTGGCCGTGATCCGCGACGCGGACACCCCGCTGCCAGCGGGCGATATCGACCTCTGCGCCGAGCGCGCCGCCGCCCCGGCCGAGTTCGCCCCGGTCCTGCGCGACAAGGATGCGCCCTTCATGGTGATGTCGACCTCGGGCACCACCGGGCTGCCCAAGGCGCTGATGGTGCCGCAACGCGCGATGCTGGCCTTCGCGGTCTACATGCGCGACGGGATCGGCCTGCATGAGGACGACACCTTCTGGAACCTCGCCGATGCGGGCTGGGCCTACGGGCTTTACTACGCCGTCTGCGGGCCGCTGCTGCTGGGCGCCGCGACCACGCTGCACGAGGGCGGTTTCTCGGCCGAGACCACGATCCGGCTGATCGACGAGCTGGGCATCACCAGCCTCGCGGGCTCGCCCACCGCCTTCCGGATGCTGATCGCGGCGGGGCCCGAGGCCGTGGCCCCGATCAAGGGCAAGCTGCGCACCGTCTCTTCGGCGGGCGAGCCGCTGAACCCCGAGATCATCCACTGGTTCGAAAAGCATCTCTCGGTCGCGATCCATGACCATTACGGCCAGACCGAGCTCGGCATGTGCGTGAACAACCATCACGGGCTTGAACATGACGTGCGCCCCGGCTCGGCCGGATATGCGATGCCCGGCTACCGGATCGCGGTGCTGGACGAGGCGGGCAACGAACAGCCTCCGAACAGCCCCGGCGAACTGGCCGTCGATATCGCGAATTCGCCGCTGCTGTGGTTCACCGGCTATTACGGCACCGAGACCCCGGCAATCGCGGGCGGCTATTACCGCACCGGCGATTCCGTCGAGATCGAGCCCGACGGCTCGCTCAGCTTCATCGGGCGCGCGGATGACGTCATCACCTCCTCGGGCTACCGGATCGGTCCCTTCGACGTGGAAAGCGCGCTGATCGAGCATCCGGCCGTGATCGAGGCCGCCGTGGTCGGCATCCCCGACCCCGAACGCACCGAGCTGGTCAAGGCCTTCGTCATCCTCGGCAAGGGCCATGAGGCCAGCGACGCGCTCTGCGAAGAGCTGCAGCAGCATGTGAAGAAACGGCTCTCGGCCCATGCCTATCCGCGGCTGATCGATTTCGTCGACAGCCTGCCCAAGACCCCCTCCGGCAAGATCCAGCGCTTCCTGCTGCGCAAGGCCGAGGTCGAGAAACAGAACGTCAGATAGGAACGGACAAGACATGCAGATCGAGAACCGGGTCTTCCTGGTCACCGGTGCGGCCTCGGGCCTTGGCGCGGCGGTGGCCGCGATGGCCGTGGCCGCGGGCGGCCGCGTGCTTCTGGCCGACATCAATGCCGAGGCCGGAGAGGCCATGGCGCAGGAGCTGGGCGAGGCCGCCCGCTTCGTGCAGACCGACGTCACCTCCGGAGAGGATGGCCAGGCGGCGGTCGATGCCGCGGTCGAGGCCTTCGGCGGGCTCCATGTGCTGGTGAACTGCGCGGGCATCGCGCCGGGCGAAAGGCTTCTGGGCCGGAACGGCCCGCATGGGCTGGACAGCTTCCAGCGCGCGATCACGATCAACCTCGGTGGCAGCTTCAACATGATGCGCCTCGCCGCCGAGGCGATGGCCGGCAACGAGGGCGAGGAACGCGGCGTGATCGTCAACACCGCCTCGGTCGCCGCCTTCGACGGCCAGATCGGCCAGATCGCCTATGCGGCCTCGAAGGGCGGCATCGCGGCGATGACGCTTCCGGCTGCCCGCGAACTGGCCCGCCACGCGATCCGGGTCATGGCCATCGCGCCCGGCATCTTCGCCACGCCGATGATGGCGGGCCTGCCGCAGGAGGTGCAGGACAGCCTTGGCGCCACCGTGCCCTACCCGCCCCGGCTGGGCCGCCCCGAGGAATACGCCCGGATGGTGCGCTCGATCGTCGAGAACCAGATGCTGAACGGCGAGGTGATCCGGCTGGACGGCGCGCTTCGCATGGCCCCGAAATGAGGAGACCGCAATGACCTCCGATCCCATCGTCATCACCGGTGCCCGGCGCAGCCCCATGGGCGGCTTTCAGGGCGATCTTGCCGCTGCCGACGCCCCGGCACTTGGCGCCACCGCGATCCGCGCAGCCCTTGGCGGGCTGGACCCCGAGGCGGTCGAGGAAATCCTGATGGGCTGCGTGCTGCCCGCGGGCCAGGGTCAGGCCCCGGCCCGGCAGGCGGCGCTGGGGGCGGGCCTGCCGCTAAGCGCGGGCGCCACCACCGTCAACAAGATGTGCGGCTCGGGGATGAAGGCCGCGATGCTGGCCCATGACCTGATCGCCGCCGGGTCGGCGCAGGTGGCCGTCGCAGGCGGCATGGAGAGCATGTCGAACGCCCCCTATCTGTTGCCCAAAGCCCGTGGCGGCTACCGGATGGGCCATGGCGAGGTGAAGGATCACATGTTCCTCGACGGGCTCGAGGACGCCTATGACAGGGGCCGGCTGATGGGCACCTTCGCCGAGGATTGCGCCGAGACCTACCAATTCACCCGCGAGGCCCAGGACGCCTATGCCATCGCCTCGCTCGACCGCGCCAATGCCGCCATAACCGAAGGCCGGTTCCGGGCCGAGATCGCGCCCGTGACCCTCGCCACCCGCAAGGGCGAGCAGGTGATCGACACCGACGAACAGCCCGGCAAGGCCCGCCCCGAGAAGATCCCGTCGCTGAAACCCGCCTTCCGCGAGGGCGGCACCGTGACCGCGGCCAACAGCTCGTCGATCTCGGACGGCGCCGCCGCCTTGGTCCTGATGCGCGCCTCCGAGGCCGAGCGCCGGGGCCTGACGCCCTTGGCGAAGATCCTCGGCCATGCCACCCATGCCGACAAGCCCTCGCTGTTCCCGACCGCCCCCATCGGGTCGATCCGCAAGCTGATGGAGCGCACCGGGCTGACGCTGTCCGAGATCGACCTGTTCGAGGTCAACGAGGCCTTCGCCGTCGTCGCCATGGCCGCGATCCGCGATCTCGGCCTCTCGCATGACATCGTCAATGTCCATGGCGGGGCCTGCGCGCTCGGCCATCCCATCGGCGCCTCGGGGGCGCGGGTGCTGGTCACGCTGCTGGCGGCGCTCGAAACCCACGGGCTGAAACGCGGCGTCGCCTCGCTCTGCATCGGCGGCGGCGAGGCCACCGCCATGGCCGTGGAAAGGTTCGCCTGATGCTGACGGAAGAACAGGACCAGATCCGCGAGGCCGCCCGCGCCTTTGCGCAGGGCCGCCTTGCCCCCGGCGCCGCCGCCCGCGACCGCGACCATGCCTTTCCGCGGGCCGAGCTGACCGAGCTGGGCGAGCTTGGCTTCATGGGCATGCTGGTGCCCGAGGCCCATGGCGGGTCCGATACCGGCATGCTGGCCTATGCGCTGGCGCTGGAAGAGATCGCCGCCGCCGATGGCGCCTGTTCCACCATCGTCTCGGTCCATAGTTCGGTCGGCTGCATGCCGATCCTGCGCTACGGCACCGAAGAACAGAAGGCGCGGTTCCTGCCGAAGATGGCCGCGGGCGAGTGGATCGGCGGCTTTGCCCTGACCGAGCCGCAGGCCGGATCGGACGCCTCGGCGCTGAAGACCACGGCCCGGCGCGAGGGCGATCACTATGTCATCGACGGCGCCAAGCAGTTCATCACCTCGGGCAAGAACGGCGCGGTGGTGATCGTCTTCGCCGTGACCGACAAGGCGGCCGGCAAGAAGGGCATATCGGCCTTCATCGTTCCCACCGATACCCAAGGCTACAAGGTCGTCTCGGTCGAGCGGAAGCTCGGCCAGCATGCCACGGATACCTGCGCGCTGGCCTTCGACAACATGCGCGTGCCCGCCGAAAACCTGCTGGGCGCCGAGGGCGAGGGCTACCGGATCGCGCTGTCGAACCTCGAGGGCGGCCGGATCGGCATCGCGGCGCAGGCGGTCGGCATGGCGCGCGCGGCCCATGAGGCGGCGCTGGCCTATGCCCGCGAGCGGATCGCCTTCGGCCGCCCGATTGTCGAGCATCAGGCGGTGGCCTTCAAGCTGGCAGACATGGCGACGAGGATCGACGCGGCGCGGCTTCTGGTCCTGCGCGCGGCCGAGCTGCGAGAGACGGGCAAGCCCTGCCTGACCGAGGCCAGCATGGCCAAGCTCTTCGCCTCGGAAATGGCCGAAGAGGTCTGTTCGGCAGCAATCCAGATCCATGGCGGCTACGGCTATCTGGCCGACTACCCGGTCGAGCGGATCTATCGCGACGTCCGGGTCTGCCAGATCTACGAGGGCACCAGCGAGGTGCAGCGCATGGTCATCGCCCGCGGACTCTGAGCGGGCAAAGGCGGGCTGTCCAGGGACGTGGCGGAGCCCTCCCCCGGGATGCGCCTGTCCCGACCGAGTCCCGCCGACGAAGCGCCTGGGGGCACAAGGGCAAGGCGGAGCGGGTCCGCGCAGCTGCGGGTGCGGCCCCCCCGCGCTCCCCGGTCCGGGGGCCTCCGAAGGTGATGCCCTCGCAGAACTGCCCACAAAGGAGCCCGCGCTCACGCCGCTTGGCCCGCTTGGTCCCTTGCGCCCGGCACGGCAGATACCGTCATCGCATCCGCTCGGTAGCTGCCCACGGCGTCCCCCGCCTGGACAGGTGATCCGGCTTGCTCGGACAGCGCATCCGGAACCGGCTGACACGAAAACCGGACCAGGCGCGACCAGGCCCCGGCAAGGGCCAAGGCGAGGGACAGGGGACGGGACCGAAGCCCCCGCCGCGCCATCGCCCGAACGCCGCCCCCTGCGACCGCCATGACCGCCGGCCGCCTTTCCTCCGTAGCCCCCTGTCCTGACAGACGCCGGGCGCCGGCTGGCACCGAGACGATTCTTGAGAAGGGCGCCTTCTGCGGTATCATGCGCCGACAAGCTCGTACAAAGGGGAAGCCGCCCCGTGATCGAGACCCTCCGCATGCCGTTCTTCGTGCTGGCGCTGGTGCTGCTGGCCTTCGCGGTCTCGTTCGAGATCGGGCTGGGTCTGGTTTGGCCCGCGCTGGTGCCGCCGCCCGGAGGGCAGCTTCCCGATGTCTCGCCCGGCTTCGGCGTGCCCTACCTTGCCGCCATCGACCTGATCCTGGTCTATGCCACCGCCGCCATCGCGCTGGCCTTCCTCTGGCCCGCGCTGGCAGGCCGGGTGCAGGCGGCGATCGGCATCCTGCTGGCGCTGATCGGCGGGTTGTTGGTGCTGGCCCTGATCCTCGCGGCCTTCGCGGCGCTGATGCTGATGCTGACCCTGCTTCTGGCGGTCCCCTTCGGTACCATGGCCTATTTCGCCGCCTTCGCGGATTTCCCGACCGCAAAGGCCGCCACCGCGCTGGCCGCGATCATGGCCTTCAAGCTGGGCTTCGCGATCTGCCTGATCCTTGCCCATCAGCGCTTCCTGAAGATGAAGATCCTGATGCTGGTGATCGCCAGCTCGCTGGCCCTGACCTGGCTGACAGCGCTCCTGCACGCCTTGGTACCGGGCTTTCTCGCCGCGATCACCGATGCGCTGGCGGCGCTGATCACCTCGGTCCTCGCGCTGGTCTGGATCGCGGTGCTGTTCATCGGCAACCTGCCGGGGCTTGTCCGCGCGATCCGCTCGCTTCTCACCGCCCGTCCCGCAACGTAAGCACCAGCTGGCGGCTCCGGGGACGGACCGCGATCCGGCCGCCCGAGGGGAAGATCGCGAAGCTCACCTTGCCGAAATCGCGGGTGCCTTCCTCCGGCCAGACCTGATCCCCGTCGCATCCCGGGCAGGAATAGACCAGCTGCCCCCGTCCCTCGACAACGAAGCTGGCCCGACGCATCGCGTCGCCCGAAATCCTCGGCACATCGATGACCCCGGCCTCGGTGAAGACGAAGCGGGTCCGGGACAGTTTCAGCCGCGGCCGGAACGGCGCGACGATCCGCTCCAGCGCCCCGGTCCATCCCGGGGCGCTGAAACTGTCGGCTTCGGGCGGGCCGCCGCCTCGTCCGGTCATCAGCCCCGCCCCCAGCGTCAGGTAGAAGACGAGACCGAAGACCAGAAGCAGCGCCACCGCGCCCTTCACGCCCATTGCGCGCGACCTAGATCACGAAGCTCAGGACGATGCCCACCACCACAAGGGCCGCGATGCAATACCAGGCCCAGTCGGCGATCCGGGTGAACTTCGCCCCTGGCGAGGGCGGGTCGATGCCGCCCCGGGGACTGGCCGTCGCCCCGCCGAGCACGGCAAGAAGCGACCCGGCCAGGAAGATCGCGCCCCAGGCGATTTCCATCGGCGCGCTGGTGATGAGCGCGCCGTGGATGATCAGGGCAAGCCCGGCCGCAGCCGCGCACAAGATACCGATAATATGAACCGCCTTCTTCATCGTCTTGGGAAGTGCAAGCGCCATGTCTTTCTCCTTTCGTTCAGATGTCAGCGCAGGAAATACTTGAATTCGGGGTTCGGACGGCCGACGAAGCATTGCCGGGTGAAACCGTGCTTGCGGATCACCAGCATGGCCTTCTTCGCCTCGTCCATGTTGCGGAAGCGGATCATCCGGCTGCGGTCGCTGACCAGCGTCACCCCCGCGCCGCCGCTTTCCAGATCCAGTGTCGCCGGATCGAAACCGATGCAATCCTCGCGGCCCAGCCCCGCCGCAGCCAGCCGCTGCCGGGTCGCGGCGGTGGCGCTCGGGGCGCTGTCGCCGTTCAGGATATACATCATCGGCGGCTGCGGCCGGGACACATAGCAGATCCGGTCGGCGCCATAGGCCTTCAGCACCGCCAGCACCTTCTTCGCGCTGTCCGCATCGGTGCCGAAATCCAGCATCCAGTGGCTGCCATCGACGATCTTCCAGCGGCCGCCGATCTGCTTTGCGGCGATATTGCCCGGATTGTGGCGGATGCAGTCCTCGTCGACAGTCACCCTGGGTGCGGCCGCCAGAACCACCGCCACCGCCGAGCCCGGCGCGACCTCGGCGCCCTCGCCCGGGTTCTGGGCAAGGACGGTGCCCGGCGCGACGCTGCCGCTTTCCCGGGTCGCAGTTCCGCCCATGCGCAGCCCGCGGTCGCGCAGAACGTTTCGGGCCTTGTCCTGGCTCAGGCCAACCAGGTTCGGCACCTCCGCCCGGGCCGGCTCGGTCGCCACGGTCAGCGCCACCGCCGAGCCCGGCGCGAGCTCGGCGCCCTCGCCCGGATCCTGAGCAAGGATGGTGCCCGGCGCGGCGCTGCCGCTTTCGCGCCGGTCGACCCGGCCCACCGCCAGATCCTCCGCCTCCAGACGGGCCTCGGCCGCCGCCAGGGTCAGCCCGCTCAGTCCCGGCACCTGCGCCGTGCCGGCAGGCCAGAACAGATAGGCACCGACCCCGATCACCAGCAGAAGCGCCGCGACCCCCGCCGCGATGAACGGCCAGAGCGGCAGCTTGCCGCCGCCTCCGGACCCCGGCACCTCGAAGCGGAAATCGGGGCTGCGGGCCACATCCTCATCGGGGTTGGAGACCTCGACCGCCAGCAGCCGGAACCGCCGCGGACCGGCAGCCGCGCCAGGCGGCAGGGTCAGGCTCAGCGTGATCTCGCTGCGCTCGTTCGGTTGCAGATTGCGTTCCTGCCAGGGCGAGATCGCGATCCAACCCGCGGCCTCGGCATCCTCGGCGGCGATCTCGAGGCGGCAGGTCCGGGCCTGGTTGGCACTGTTGGAAATGCCGACCTGCAGGCTGCCGGAGGGCTCGATCACAAGCTGCGGGGTATCGATCTCGAAACTGGGCATTCCCTCAGGCTCCTTCCTCGCTATCTTCCGGTGCGGACAATTCGACGATCTCGAAACTGACGAAGACCGGCTTTTCCAGCTCGGCCACATCCCGGATCAGGGCGCGGGCGGGCCGGGTCGGCCGAGGATATTCGATAACCACATGAAACGGGCGAAAGCCGGGGCCGTCGCCGGGCAGGCTCTCGCGCAGCTGCAGCGCCTCCAGCCCCGAGGCCGCCGCCAGCATGTCGCGCAGACCGGCTTGGGTCCCGCGCCGGGGCAGCAGCGCGGGTGCGGCCAGCGCCAGCCGCCGGAGCCGCGCGTCGCGCAGGGCCGGATCGCGGACATGGCGCGCGACCGCCCCGGCCACCGGCCCCAGATCCAGCCATCCCAGCAGCATCCCCAGCATCCGGTCGCGGCAGCGCCTTGGGTCGATCTGGGCGTCGAGCCCGTCGATCTCGCGGTCCACCGGATCGGCCAGCCCCGCCATCGCCTCGAGCAGCGCGCGGAAGGGCGAGGCGGGGCGGTCGGCCTCGCGCAGGATCTCGGGCAGAAGGGCTGCGATCTCATGGCGTGTCATCGGACCCGATCACCCTGACAAGATGGGGCTCCGAGGCAAAGAGCCAGGGCGCGGGCAGCCGGACCTCGTTCTCGAACAGGGTCTGCGACGTGGCGGCGAAGGGCCCGCCGTCTGCGCCCCGCGCGTAAAGCCCGCGCGGCCCGGCCGCCATCATCAGCCCGGGCCCGCCGGGACCGGCAGCGCGCGCGGCCAGCGCCGCGACCGGCTCGAACAGGTTCTCGCGGCTGCGGAAGGGCAGGCCGATATCGACCTCGGGCGCGGTCCAGGCGATTGGGTCGGCGCCCAGATCGGCCTCGAGCACCCCGGCATCGAAGGACCCCGCCCAGGCCCGGGTCCCGAGAAAGGCGAAGCCCAGGCAGGAGCCCCCCCGCCAGCGCGCGCGCAGGGGCTGCCAGGCATCCAGATCCTGTGGCCGTTCCGGCAGGTTCAGCCGGAACGCACCCTCGCCCGCACTGCCGCCGGTGGCCCGCGCCCCCGCCCAGATATAGCGTCCGCCCGCCAGATCGGCGGCGTCCAGAACCCGGATGTCGCTGCCCTCGAGCCCGGTCGCGACGAAACTGCCCGGCTCCAGCGGATCGTAGGAGATCCATACCCCCCGCTGTTCCCGCGCCGCCACTGCCACCACCGGGCGGCCGAGCGCGGTTCCGGTGGCCAGCACCGCATAGAGGCCCACCGCATCGACACCGGCCGCAACCGGCAGCCGCCGCTGCAGGGCCTCGGCGCGGACCTGCCAGCTGTAGAGCCCCGCGCGGGTGGCGATCAGCAGCACCGGGTCGGCCGCCGTTCCCAGCCAGGCCAGATCGTAGATCCAGCTGTCGAAGCGGATCGCGTCGCTTTGCCAGGTCTCGCCGCAATCGAAGCTGACCGCCAGGCGCGAGCCGTCCTCGGTCTGGTTCCCGCCCTCGGCCCAGACCGCGGCAACCAGACCGGGGCGGCGCGGATGCGGCCGCACCGCGATCGCCGGACAGCCCTCCTGGCGGGCGAGGCTTTCCCAGCTGGCGCCGTCATTCAGCGACCGGAAGATCCGGTCGCCCGCGGCCACGAACCATGTGCGCGGCTGATGCGGGTCGGGCACCGCGTCGCGGACATCGGCATCGGGCGCCTCGGCGACCTCGAAGACCACCGAGCGGGCGCTGCGCACCCCCGGTTCGGCCAGCACCGTGCCATAGACATCGGCGGGCCGGATCGGACGGCCCGGCGGCCAGTCGCGGAAAGGCGAGATCAGCCGGTCGAGCGCCGCCTCGATCCGGCGCAGGATCGCATCCTCGGGCGCGTCGGGCTCGATCTCGACATCGACCCGGATCGACAGGGGCTTCAGCCTTGCCCAGGCGACATTGACCGTCACCCCCAGCGGCTTGCGGGCAGCGATGAGGCGGGCGATGCGGCCGCGCAGCTCCTCGGTCTGCAGGGCCTCGATCCCGGCGCGGCGCCCCACCGCGTCGGACTGGCCGGGAGCCGGTTCGGGCACCAGCAACAGCTCGACCGAGCCCGGCTCGGCATGGGCCCAAAGCTGCACCCCGGTCCGCGCCTGGGCCCGCGCCACCCCGCCCTCGCCGGTGGCGAGGGCCTCGAAATCCCGCGCGGTGACGGCGCGGCGGTCGGAAAACACCTCGCGCGGGATCCGTTCCAGCGCTGTCTCCAGCGGTTCGGCATCGCGCCCGCCCGCGGCGCGTTCGGGATTGCGCACCGCCAGCCCCGGGATCGGGTCGCGCAGATCGGTCAGCGTCCCGGCCGCGACGTTGCCCGCCGCCCCGCCGCCGGTCAGATACCAGGCCCGGATCTGCGCGTCGGGCCGGGGCACGCCCGCGCTACCCGGGGCCGCGCGCGGCAGGAAGACCCGCCCGGCGCCCCGCGCGCAGTAAAAGCCGGGACCGTCCGAGAACAGCTCAAACGGGGTTTCGAGCCCGGGCCAGAGCGCGAAATCCCGGCCCCCGAACCGGCGCAGCGGGCGCCCGCCCGCATCGTCCTCGACGCCCAGCAAGATGCCGGTCTCATAGGGCAGCGGCGCGATCACCGGGCCGCGTGTCAGCGCCAGCACCGCGCCCGGACCCTCGACCCCCTCGGACAGCAAGTCGCCCTCGACCCAGGCGGCATGGATCGCGCGCACCGCGACGCTTTGGGCATCGGCCGCCAGCACCGCCTGGTCCAGCGTCACGAAGACCGGCGCGCCCTCGCCCCGGCCGCCGATCCGGGTGCCCGCGGGGATCGTCACGGCGAGCGGGGCCGCGTCGGCACCCCCGGCGGCCTCGCGGCGGAATTCCAGCATCGCGGTCGCGGCCGAGGGCGGGCGCAGCTCGCCGCCCAGAAGGTTCAGGAAGGCCACGTAGAGCTTTCTCGGCAGCCGGTTCAGCCGGAAGATCATCACGTCGGTCAGATGGGCGAAGGCCTCGATCAGGGCACGGCCGGGATCAGCGGGCGACACATCGGTCCATTCGGGGCAGGTCTGCCGGGCACGGGCCAGCGCCTCCTCGACCAGGGCCGCGAAATCGCGGTCGGCCAGCTGCGGCAGCGGCAGGCTCATGGCGTGCCCCCCGCGTCCAGATCGACCTGCAATACCAGCCCGTCCTCGGTCCGGCTACGGCGGATCCGGTAACTCAGCACGATCTCGAGCAGGTTGCCCGCCCCGGCCTCCGCCGGGCGCCCGGCATCGAGGCGCAGGATCTCGATCCTCGGCTCGAACCGGGCCACCGCCTGGCGCACGTAATGGATCGCAAGCCCCGCCAGGGTCTCGTCATTGGGCTGAAACAGCAGCCGGTCCAGATGGCAGCCATAAGCGGGCCGCATCACCCTTTCGCCCGGCACCGTCAGCAACAGAAGCAGCAGGTCCTGGCGGATGCAGGCGGCCTCGGGCAGCAGCGCCAGCGCGCCGGTATGCCCGGCCCCCGGCCCCGCGGCCCGCGACGCACCCACGCCCGCCCCCAGCCTGAAATCGAGCCCCTGCAGCATGACGGTCCGGCCAATCATCCGCTGCACTCCACCAGCGCCTGCCCCGACGCCAGCACCCGCCAGGTGCCGACCGGCGAGCCCTCGGTCAGCCCCGCGAGCGTCTCGAGGCAGACCGGCCGCCCGCCGATGGTCACGAAGCGCGAATAGCCCGCCGTGACGGTGATCGTGGTCAGGCATTTCTTCTGCGGCGGCGGCAGCGGGCAGTGATCGACCCGCCGCGGCACCGGGTCGGGCTCGATCAGCACCGGCGCGCCCATCACCGTCACGAAACCCTGCGAGGCCCGCTGCGGGATCGTGCCGCCATGGGCACAGACGATCGTCGCCGGTTCCACCAAAACCCGCATGCTACCCCTCTTCGAAACCGATGCTTGCCGCCCGGATCGTGATCGCCCGGCCCGGCGCCTCGATCACCAGATCTCCCGCCGAATGAAGCTCGGTCCGGGACGGCCCGGCGGTCAGACGGCTGCCGCCGCTGGCGCGCAGCTCGACCCGGGCGCCGCGGTCGCTCAGCAGCAATTGCTGGCCGCGCGGCGTGCGCAGAAGATAGGGCCGCACCCCGCCCGGGCCCCGCCCCAGCCGCGGCACCTCCTGTTCGCCGTAAAGCCCGCCCAGCACGAAGCCATGGGCGGGGTTCTCGGCGAAGACCAGCGCCAGCACCCGGTCGCCGGTTTCGGGCAGCGCGATCACCCCCTTGTCGGCCCCCGCCCCCGGCAGCGCCACCGCCAGCCAGTCGGTTTCCAGCCCGTCGCAAAGATCGAGTTTCAGCCGCAGCAGCGGATCGTCCCCGCCCGAGACCTCGGCCACAGTGCCGGGCGCCGCCAGCATGCCCTCGCAGGGCAGATGGGCGGGCAGCCCGGTGCGGAACTCAGTGACCCAGCCCAGCCCCGGTTCGACCCGGTGCAGGGTCTCGGCGATGGTGCCCCGGGCGGTCCGCCCCGGCTCCAGCTCGAGCGCGATCCGCCGTCCCGGCCGCAGCGCGGCATCGCCAAGCGCGACGCCCGAGATCCGCCGGGCGGCCGCGCCATGCTGGGCCGCGCGCGCCTCCGTCAGCCGTTCCGGCGCGACGGGCGGTTCGTAAAGCCCCGCCGCCAGCGTGAGCTCGCCCGCCCGGCCCGGCACCGCGCCCGGGCTTTCGCCCGCAAGCGGCCGGTTCAGCCCGGTATCCCAAAGCGTCTGCCGGGTGGCGGCAAAGCCCGCCAGCGCGTTCTCCTCGATCTCTGCCTCCAGCAACCCGCCTTCGAAGGATAACGGCAGGGGCGCGCCCAGACCCTCGGCGCCGAACAGATCGACCGCCTTGCCCTCGGCGGCCAGATGAAAGCCCAGCTTGGCCGCCTGCCGGGCCAGAAACCGCAGATCGTCGAGCCCATGCTGCAACAGCACCGCCGGACAGGGCGCCCCGCTTTCGCCGCGCAGCTCCAGCCCGTGGCGGCCGAGAAGGGTGCGGACCAGCGCATCCAGCCCGTCCGCCTCGTGCCGCGCGGGAAGCGCCGAACGGTATAGCGCGGCCAGCGGGTCATGCGCCCGGATCCGCAGGCTGCGCCGGTTCGGCCGCGCCCGGCCCGGGGCGACCGCGCCGATGCTGCCCTCGAACAGCACCGCGTCCGGCCCCGCCGCGATCTCAAGCCGCTGGCCTGCCAGCGCGCCCGGATCCAGCGGCAGCGCCCCGCCCGCCTCGAAGCACAGCTCGCAAAGCGCGGGCGCCGAGACGGTCTGGCGAAGCTCGATCCCGGTCAGGGCATCGACCGACCCGGCGGCCAGCGGCACCCCGTCCAGCCGGACCGTCAGCTTGCGTTCCCTAGCGCGGCCGGGGCGGGGCATCTCGGTCATGGCACGGCCCCCGTCGTCGGGGCGCCGGGTCCGGAGCCGGGCGGCGGCAGGGTCAGCACCGTTCCCGGCTCCAGCCGCAGCGGGTCGGCCAGATCGTTGACGAAGGCCAGCCAGCGCCAGTCGGCGGGCGAACCCAGCCAGCGCGCGGCGATCTCGTCCAGCCGCTCGCCGCCGATCACAGTGACGCCGGGGCTTTGGTCCAGCAGGTCTGGCAGATCCGGGTCCTGCGGCCCCGCCAGCGCCCCCGGCACCGGCACCTCGTCAAGGAAGCTCTCGACCGGCGCGGGCAGGGGCAGATAGCCGCGCGGGTCCTCCTCGGCCTCCTGGAACACCCGGAACCGCAGCGTCAGCCAGGACCGGCGCGGGATGCCCACCGCGTCGAACCGTTCCAGCCGCTCTGCCAACCCCAGAAGGCGGCAGCGCAGCTTGGTGGCGCGGCCCCAGATCAGGAAGACCTGGGGCAGGTCGTCCAACGCCTCGCCATGCGCCTCGGCCGCCTCGGAAAGCCGCCAGATCGGTGCGGTCAACCCGCGCACGTCAAGGCTGTCGCGGGGGGGCCCGGACGGTGCAGGCGTGGCCGAGCCCGCGAAATCGGCGTCAAACAGCAGTTCCAGGTCCAGTTCGGTGACCGCATCGCCCGCAAAGACCAGCGGCGCGTCGCGGCCGGTGCCCCCCGCCACCACCGTTCCGATCCGGCGCCGGGGCCGCATCCCGGACTGGCGCCGGAAGCTGAGACTCGCGGGGTTCAGCAGGGCCGAGATCTGGTCTCCGGTCTCGTCCACCAGCAGCGTCACACGGTCCATAGTTCACCCCCCTGCTCGCGCGCAAACCGCGCCCGGCGGGCCTCGGGACCGTCCAGCCGCCGTTCGAAGGAGGGCAGCGGCTCGGCCTCGCGGACCGGATCCATGGTCGGGAACCGCCCGGCCGCATCGGAGCCGAGGCTCAGCCCGGCCCCCGTCGGAGCCGGGTTTGGGGCAGAGCCTCGGCGCGGCCAGCCCCCCGGGAGCACGGTCCCGGAAGCGGGGACCAGGTCGACGTCCGGGGGGCGGACCGACGCCGCTACGGCCCCGGCGAATGCCACCTCGCCCTCCGGCACGCTCGGTAAAGTCGCGGGGGCCGGATGCAGGGCCGCAGCGTCCGGCAGGGACACCGAAGGAACCGGGCGAACCGACAGCCCGGGACGCAGGCGGGTCTGCCCGTCCTCTTGGTCGTCGTCTTTTGGGCCGCCTCCGTGGCTGTCGCCGCGTTCGTCTTGTTGCCCCTCGCTCTGCTCCGCGCCCGAGATGGGTCGATGCGGAACGTCCCGTCCTTGAGCCCCTCCCTCGCCCGGAGCTTCGCCCGGACCGGCGGGCGCTGGCTCACGCTCGGCCGCGCCGGATCGCGCGGCGGCAAGGCCCGACCCGGACAGGACCCGCACCGCCGGGATGCGGCGCGGCCAGGATATCCCCGAACCGCAGTTCCGCTCCGGCCGCTGTTCCGGGCTTTGTTCCGGGCTCTGTTCCACGCTCTGCGACCCGGCCGCCTCTGCCGCCCTCGAGACCGGAGACAGGACCGCGACGCGGGGACGCAAGCCGCCCCGCCGCCCGACCGGCGACGGAACGACCGGGCCCGGTCCTGCGATCACAGGTTCTACGATCTCCGGGGCGATAGTCTTCGGTGCGACGATCACAAGCGGGGCGGCCAGGATCCGGGGGGAGACCGGGCGTAAAGCCTCAGTCGCGGCCCGGCTTTCTGCAAGCATCCTCTCCACGCCCACCGGCCGCGCCGGAAACGAGGGCGGCACGAAGCCTGTCCCGGTCTCGGCGCGGCACTCTCCGGCGCTCGGGTCGGGGGCCCGGCCCTCGAAATCGGCGATCAGCCGGATGCCGTCCAGCTTGTCCGGCGCGGCGGCGCGGATCGCGGCCAGCCAATGGGCGGGTGGCAGGTCTTCCCCCTGCCCGTCCCCGGCCGCCCCACCGCGCCCCGCCAGCAGGGCGGCGATCCGGCCCAGCAGCCGCCACAGCGCCGAGACCGTCCCGGCCAGAAATCCCCGACGCCCGGTCATGTCAGGTCGCCGCCGCGGCGCGGGGCACCGCCGCGATCTGCTCGAAGACAAGCTTGACGTATTCATAGGCCACGCCCTGATCCAGCGCGTCCAGATGCGCCCCCGCCCATTCGCAGGGCCAGGCGGCGGTCAGGTTGTAGCGCAGCGCCTCGTCGCCCCGGGGCGTGTAAAGGATGATCGCCACATTGCGCCGCTCGACCGCGCCGGCGGCGGCGGTCATGATCCAGTCCCACAGCTCGGTCGAATTGGTGACCCCGAAGCGCAGGCAGACCTCGCCATATTCGGTATCGCCGGTCAGCCAGCGCACCGCCTCATGGGCGCCGCCCTCGCGGTAGCGGATCGGCGCGATCCGCATCCCCAGATTGGTGCAGGCGGTGAAGGCCGCGATTTCGCGGTTCTGGATCTGCAACGAGAACTGGTAGTTGCGCAGCGGCTCGGGCCGCGCGGCAGTGGCGTTTTCAGGCATCGTTCCCCCTCCTCGTCCGGTACCGGGGTACGGCCGGACGGCCGCGCCCCCTGCTGTCGGCCGCCCTTAGGCGGGTTCGGCCCCGGCGGTGACCTGGGCCAGCCGGAAGATCACGAATTCCGCCGGGCGCACCGGGGCAAAGCCGATCAGCGTCTCGACCCGGCCGGCATCGCGCAGCTCGGGCGGGTTGGTCTCTTCGTCGCATTTCACGAAGAACGCCTCTTCCGGGGTCCGCCCGACCAACGCGCCGGACCGCCAGAGCCGGGTCATGAAGGCCCGCACGTCGAGCTTGATCGCCTCCCAGAGCGGATAGGAATTCGGCTCGAACACAACCCAGCCGGTGCCCTGTTCGATCGACTCCTTTATCATCAGCACCAGCCGCACCACCGGCACGTAGCGGTTGAGCGCATCCTCGGACAGCGTCCGCGCGCCCCAGACCCTCAGCCCGCCGCTCATGAACCGGATCGCGTTGACCCCGCGCGGGTTCAGAAGCTCCTGCTGCTGCCGGGTGATCCGGCGCTCGGCGTCGATGGCAGCCAGCACCGGTTCGTTGGCGGGCGCCTTGTGCACGCCCCGGGTGGCGTCGACCCGGGCATAGATCCCTGCCATGTGGCCCGAGGGCGGCGCCAGCACCCTGTCGCCGGGCTTCAACGGGTCCTGCATCAGAAGCCAGGGCGCGTAGCAGGCGCCGCAATCGATGCTGGAGGGCCGCACCGCCTTGGCCGGGGCCGGAGACGGGGTGGCGCCCTCCTCGGTTGCGGTCCCGCGCCGGGCGGCGCCGCCGACCTCGGTCATCGCCTCAACCGGCGCGTCCTTCGGCAGATCGAACAGGACGAAGCGGTCGCCGCAGCGCGTCGCATGGGTCGCCAGGGCGTCATGGCTGGCCTTGCTGGCATAGCCCGGCGCCGCCACGATGGCGATCTCGTCGATCCCCTCGAGCGGCCGCAGGTCGTCATCCGAGATCTCGGAGCCGGCCTCGGTCGGCATCACCCAGAGCCGCCGCAGCCCGTTGGCGAAGGCGCCGAACGCCGCATTGCTCAGATCGGTGCTGGAGCTGTCCTCGTCGGTAAAGCGGCGGCGGAACTCCATCCAGCCGTTGACCGGGACCGGGGTGCCCGCCGCGACCCCGCGCAAGGGCACCCGCCCCACCAGCGCCGCGACGCTGGTGCCGACCGCCTCGATGGTCCTCGGGCCCAGCTTCTCCTCGAAGACATAGACCCCGGGCGCCGCTACCGTCATCACCATTGTCGTCCCCCTCCCCCTGAATGGGCCCCGACTGCGCGGACCCCTCCGCTATCCCGTCCTCTGCCGTTCGGAGCGACGCCCCGGGCGCAGCTCGACATTGTGGATCTTCACCGGCGGCGCCGTCGGTGCGGCGCGGCGCCGTTCCAGACAGGCCCGGATCGCAAGCCCCGGCAGCGGCGCATCGGGCCGCACCACGGCCTCGACCGCGAAGGCCGGATGCCCGGCGCCCTCGAGGATCAGATCGACCAGCGCCTGTTCGGCCTCGGCGATGCCGTCGGCGGCCAGATCCAGCCGGTAGGTGGCCCGCGCCAGCACCAGATCGCGGCCCTCGCCATGGGAAACGGGCGCGATGTCGCCCAGCCGCAGCACCGCCCGCAGGCCGTCCTCGCCGGTTTCCTCGCCAGCTTCTTCCTCGGGCACGCCGACCCGGCAGCCCGGCACGGTCGCGCCGATCCAGCCGACCAGCGCCGTGCGCAGTTCCGACGCCGTCCCGAACCTGACCGAAGGCAGCGGTGCCCCTTTCATGCGATCCCCCCAACTCCGTTGCAAGCATGACGGGAATCACCGGAACTATTCAACTAAAATTAACGTAGCGTCACCTTTGTTCGCGGACGTTCGCCGGAGAATTGCCCGACAACGGACCGAGCGGCGCTTCCGGAACCGCAGGTCTGCCACCCGATCCGCTGCGCGCGGTGCATGGTCCGACTTCGTGGAATGTACAGGGCTGTCCGTCGACGGGCATGGCTTTTTTTTCTGTAACCGCCGCGCGAGGGTCTTGCGGCTGAGGAGTGCCGAGGCCATGCGGCGGGCTGGCGGGGCGCTCCGGCAAGGGGGAATGTGCTCGAGGCGCATTCCCCCGGCCGGATGGGGGACGGCCTTCCCGCAGCGTGCTGCGAACCGCATGGCAACGTCGGAAACAGCCGCAATGTCGTTCGGTCCCGCATTGATGCGGTTCCCGTCACCCTGGGCGCGACCCGGCACCGGAAGCAAGCAGGGGCGTCCCGTCGAGACCGGACTCCGGCCTCAGGACGGACGCCGACTGCACGCAGGCGCTCAGCCGCCGATCTGCCATCCGGCAGCCCTGGCGCGGTGGTTCCACAGCCGGGCGTAAAGCCCCTCCTGCGCCAGGAGCGCCTCATGTCGACCGCGCTCGACGATCCCCCCGTCCTCCAGCACGAGGATCTGATCGGCAGAACGGATGGTCGAGAGCTTGTGCGCCACCACGATCAGCGTGCGCCCCTCGACCAGCCGCGCCAGCGCGGTCTGGATCGCGCGTTCGTTGGTCGGATCGATCGCCGCCGTCGCCTCGTCCATCAGCACGATGGGGGCATCCTTCAGGATGGCGCGGGCGATGGAAATCCGCTGCCGCTCGCCGCCCGACAGCGCCGCACCGCCTTCGCCCGCCTCGGTCTCGTAGCCGCGCGGCAGGCGGGAGATGAACTCATGCGCCTGGGCGGCACGGGCGGCCTCCTCGATCTCGGCCTGGCTTGCCCCGGGTCGGCCCGCGGCGATGTTGTCGCGGATGGTGCCGGAAAACAGGTAGACCTGCTGGAACACCACCGTCACCAGATCCGACAGCCCGGCCTCGCCGATCCGCGCCACATCTGCGCCACCGATGGTGATGCGGCCCGCCTCGACATCCCAGAAACGCGGGATCAGGTTCAGGATCGTGCTCTTGCCGGAGCCCGAGGGCCCGACAATGGCGGTCATCGAGCGTTCGGGCACGGTGAAGGAGATATCCTTCAGCACCTTCTGGCCCGGGCGATAGCAGAAATCGACCTTCTCGAAACGGACCTCGCTGCCCCGGGGACGCGCATCGGCGGGCTCGGACAGGTCCGGCGCGGCAAGGATCCGGTCCATCCGGATCAGCGAGGCATCGGCCATGCGCACCGCCTCCATCACCCCCAGAAGCGCCAGAAGCGGCGCATACATCGAAAAGAGCAGCAGAAGCGCGGTGACCGCAGAGCCCGTCCCGATCGTGTCGAGCCGTCCGCCGATCACCCAGATCACCAGCGGCGCCCCCAGCATCACGATCATTCCGAACAGCGCCATCGGCAGCGCTAGCTGCACCACCATCCGGATCGAGATGTCGCGGAAATCGTCGATCGCCCTGCGAAAGCCCTGCTGCCCCTGCGCCATGTGGTTGAAGGCCCGGATCACCCCCATGCCCTGCACGAACTCGATCATCCGCGCCCCGGCCCTGGCCTGCATGTCCTGCCGCCGGATGCCCAGCTTCGACAGCTGCCGCGACGTGGCCAGGAAAACCGGCAGCGCCACGACGGCAGAGACCGCGGTGGCCAGGGCAAGCAGCGGATCGCGCGCCAGCAGCACCAGGAAGATCGCGGACGGCAGACCCAGCGCCTGGGCAATGCGCGGCAGGCCGTCGGAAAAGAAGCTTTCCAGCATCTGCATGTCCGAGGTCAGGACGGTCACCGTGTCGCCCCGATGGCGCGCCTGATGAAACCCCAGCGGCAGGTGCCGCAGCTTTTCGAGGATCCGCAGCCGCAGATGCCCCGCCATCTCGTAGGAGGACAGCCAGGACGCCCTGACCGAAAGATAGCCGAACAGCATCTGCCCGGCGAGCGACAGCGCCATCAGGCCGCATGTCTGCCAGATCCAGCCCGTACTCAGCGGGCGCCCGTCGGCCAGCCCCGTCACCACCAGGACCACCACGCCGAAGCCGAGCCCCAGCATCATGCTTTGCAGGAAGCGGTAGAGAACCCCCAGTGACACCTGCCGTTTCAGCGGTCCTGCCAGATGCCAGGCGCGTTTCAGGCTTTCGAGATCCGAGCGGCTTTCGGGTCCCGCATCCGTTATCTCAACCATGCTCATCGGGTCGTCTCCATCGTCCTGCCGCCGCGCAGCGGGATCGCCTGCGCCGCCGTGTAATCGGCCCAGAGTCGGGCATAGAGCCCGCCCTGCGCCAGCAAGTCCTCATGCCGTCCGGTTTCGGCGACGCTTCCTTCCTCCATCACCACGATCCGGTCCGCGCCCATGATCGTGTGCAGCCGGTGCGCCACCACGATCAGCGTGCGGCCGCGCGACAGCTCGCTCAGCGCCGCCTGTATCGCCGCCTCGCTGTCGGGATCGGCAAAGGCGGTGGCCTCGTCCAGCACGATGACCGGCGCGTCCTTGAGGATGGCGCGGGCGATGGCCAGACGCTGGCGCTCGCCGCCCGAAAGCGCCGCCCCGCCCTCGCCCAGCCGGGTGTCATAGCCCTCGGGCAGCGCCGCGATGAAGTCATGCGCCCGGGCCGCGATTGCGGCGGCCTGCAGCTCGGCCTCGGTCGCGCCGGGTTTGCCGAAACGCAGGTTCTCGGCAATCGTGCCGCTGAAAAGCACCGTGTCCTGGAACACGAAGGCGATCTCTTCCATCAGCTGATCGAGCCCGATCTCGCGGATGTCCCGCCCGCCAAGCGTGATGCGCCCGGCCCCCACATCGTGCAGCCGCGGGATCAGCCCGGCCAGCGTGCTCTTGCCCGATCCCGAGGGGCCGACAAGCGCCGTCACCTTGCCGTCGCGCGCGGTGAAGCTGACGCCATGGATCACCTCGGTGCCCGCCTCGTAGCCGAAGCGCACCCGGTCGAAGACGATCTCGTGATCCGGCAGGGAGATGCGGGCGCCGGTATCGGGCTGGGCAGGGGTCGCCAGCACATCCTCGATCAGCGTCGAGGCCATCGAGATATGCGCCATGTTGTGGAACAGATTGAACAGCTTCATCAGGGGAAGGCTGTAATTCGCGCCGAGAATGACAAACAGCGCCAGCCTTTCCAGATCGAGCGAGCCGGTTTGCATCAGCACCATGCCCACCGGCAGGATGACGCAGATATTGGCCCCCACCAGCGTATAGAACAGCGCCCCGCGCGGCACGAAGGCGCGGCCCATCGCGGTCTCGATGGCGGCATAGTCGCGCACCGCCCCGGCAGTCTCGCCGAGGCTTTCGCCGCTGCGGTTGAAGACCTTCACGACCGCCATCCCCGCGAGATATTCGACGATGGCGCCGTTCAGCCGCTCTGAGGCCGCCTGATACGCTCCGGCCATGCGCGCATTGCGCCCCATCGCGGAGAACATCGCGCCGAAGGCCAGCGGCGTCAGCACGATCGAGGCCAGCGCCATGCGCCAGTCGACGGCAAAGAGCCAGATCGTCACCGCAAGCCAGGTCGCGCCGGCGGAAATCCCCTCCGGCAATCCATGCGCCACCAGAAGCTCCAGCCGCTCGGGCTCGTCCACGATCAGCTTCTTCGCGCCGCCCGAGCGACGCCCGGCGAACCAGCCCATCGGCAGCCGCGCCAGATGCCGCGCGAGCGCCAGCCGCAACGCATGGATCAGGCGGAAGGCCGCCACATGGCTCAGCCCCAGCGCAAGCCCCATCAGCAGATAGCCGAGGACCACCGCCACCAGCGCCGCCACCGCACAGGTGACGAAGATCGCAGGCGTCGCGGTGCCCGAGACAAGCTCGGCCACCAGCCGCCAGACCGCCCAGACCGGTACCAGCTCCAGCGCCACGGCGCAGGTGGCCATTGCCGCCGAAATGGACAAAAGCGGCCCCGCCTTCCCGCCATGGCGCATCAGCAGCTTGAGGCTCGCGAAGAAATCGGGGGGCTTCGACGCCTCGTTCCCGGGAGGAGCCCCGGCCATCGCCGCTTCGGTCATCGTTCTTCTCCTTTTTCCGGCGGAGGGATCGCCAGGATCCGGCACCGCTCCGGGGCGCCTGTCACGACCCGGTATTTCAGGCGGTTTCGACCCGGGGAGGGCCACGATCACGCCGATCGCCTCCCGGGCCCTGTCCCTTGCGCGCGTCCAGGGACGACCCCGCCCCCGTCCAAGGGCCGCCGCGGTTCATGACCCGCGCCCGCGGTGGCGCGCGGAGGGGCGCGGTGGCGCGCCCCACGACAGGCGCGGATCGCTCAGAAGCTCTGGGTGAAGCGGATGCCGACTTCACGCCCGCGCCCAAGCTGGTAGACATCGCCCAGACCGTAGCCGCTGGCATCGAAGCCGTAGCTGACATAGGTCTCGTCCGTCAGGTTGGTGGCATAGAGATCCAGCACCCGGTGCTGTCCCATGTCCCAGGCCAGCCCCGCATCCACCAGCCAGTAGCCGCCCTGGCCGAGGCTGTTGGCCTCGTCGAACCAGACCTTGCCCTGATAGCTGAGGCCCATGCGGGGGATCAGGCTGCCGCGCCCATGGCCCAGATCATGGGTGTAGTCGACCGCCAGCCGCGCGGTGAAATCCGGCGCATAGGGCACGTCATTGCCGTCATGGTCGGTGCCCGACGCGTCGTCGTAACCGGTGAAGCGCGACGAGCCCCAGGTGGCGCCGCCGGTCACGCCCCAGGCGCCCCGGTTGACGCGCAGCCTGGCGTCGATGCCCTTGGCCGTCACCTCGCCGACATTCTGCAGATATTGCGAGGCGGCCGGGCCCACGAACATCTGGTAATCGTCCGTCACGCTGTAATAGGCCGCGACCGACGCCTCGACCGACCCGTCGCCCGAGCGGTATTTCAGCCCCGCCTCGCCGTTCCAGGTCGTCGCCGGATCATAGGTGTAGGAGATGTTCGAAGGCGTCAGCGTCCTCGTGAAGCCGCCCGCCTTGAAGCCGCTGCTGACGATCCCGTAGGCCTGCCAGTCCGGCGCCAGCGCATAGCTCACGCCCAGTTTCGGCGAAAGCGCGCTCCAGTCGTCGCTGCCGTCGAGGCTCACGGCGCCGGTCGCGGTCGCATCGGTCTTCTCGTAATCCCAGCGCGCCCCGGCGGTGACATCCAGCCGGTCGGTGGCGTGCCAGGTCAGATCGCCGAAGGCGGCATAGCTGTCTGTCTTCTGCAGCGTCGAGGCGCCATAGGCGTCGCGGTGAAACTTGGTATGCGAATAGAACAGCCCGACCACGTAATCGACAGGCCCTCCGGTGGCCGAGGACAGCCGCAGCTCCTGGGTCAGGGTCTTCTGCCATTCCGGGGTGTCGGACCCGAAGATCGTCCGGTCGAGGGACCGGTCCTGATACCCGGTCAGCAAGGACAGCTTTCCCCAGCCGAGATCGTAATCGGCGGTCAGCCCGTAGCTGTCGGTGTCCTGGATGTAATCCGAGGGGAAGGGCACCGCCTTGCGGCCGCTCAGCTCGGTGCCCTTCACGAACTGTTCCTCGCTGGAATCGATGCGATTGCGCGCCGCGCTCAGCATGATGTCAAGCGAACTTCCCTCGGGGGCATAGCGCAGCCGCAGCTGCGCGCGGTCCTCGACGGTGCCGCCCACATCCTCGCCGGTTCCCATGACATCGAGATCGTCATCGGCGTCGTCGCGCGCCAGCGACAGATCGGCCCAGAGCCCGTCGCCCAGCTGCACCTGTCCGCGCATCTGCGCCTGATAGCCCTGATCCGAGCCCCCGGCCGACCATGAGAAGGGCGCCCCGTCCCCGGGCTTCGTGGTGGTGACATTGATCACGCCGCCGACCGCGCCGCGGCCGTAAAGGCTGCCCTGCGGGCCGTAGAGGACCTCGACATTTTCCAGCGCGCCGGGGAACATCTGGGCCAGGACCGCCGGATCCTGCGGCAGACCGTCGACATAGACCTGTACCGAGGGGTTGTAATAATCGAGCGAGGACTGTCCGCGCAGCGTGAAGTTGGAATAGACCCGGGCCGAGCGGGTATCGACGGTGAGGCCGGGAAAGACCCGGTCCAGATCGGCGATATTGCGGACCTCGCGGGCCTGGAGCTGCAAGGCATCGACCTCGGCGACGGCACCGGGAAAGCTCAGCGCCTCCTGCGGCCGCTTGGCGCCCCGGACAAAGATCGTTCCGAGATCGAGTTCGCCACCGGCCGACCTGTCCCGGGCTTCCAGGGGCGTCGCCGCGAAAGCCAGCGAACCGAAAGCCAGCGCCGCGACACAGGCCGTATTGAGCAGACTGCGCATCATTCGGCTATCTCCATATTTTTCAAGGGAATTTCAGACGCGGGGCAAGTGCCCGCGAGGTGCCGCACCAAAGGCAGCGCAGACATCAGCAGAACCACGGCCAGACCGAAGACCGGCGCATAGCCCATATGCTGCGCCAGCTGTCCGGCCAGGATGCCGGTGGCGACCGCAAGGGCGGCGTCGAGGCTCTGCAGCAAGGCGAAATCGGTCGCGACCTGAGCCGGCGCGCACCAGTTCATCATCTCGGCATAAAGCGCCACGAAGGACACGGCCGTCAGCGCGGACAGGCCCAGCTGCAGCGCCGCGAGTTGCCAGAGCGCACCGGGCGCCACAGCCCAGACGGCAAGCCCCACGCAGCATGTCCCGATCCCGCCGCCCGCTGCCAGCAGCACCGGGCGCGGGCCGAAGCGGCGGCACAGCACCGTTCCGGCCGCCGCCGCGATCAGCCCCACCGCCATGCCGCCCGCGCCGCGCAGCCAGCCGATGAACTCCATCGAGAAACCGGCATCGACCAGCATCGGGCCGGTCATGGCCAGCCCCAGCCGCACCCCGCCCTGCCACAGCAACAGCAATCCCGCGCCGCGCATCAGGACCGGGTTCTTCAGGCTGAGAAGCGGCGAAGGGGGCCTTGCCGCCGGTTCGGGCCGACCGATCCGCAGCGCGCGCACCGGCAGCGTCAAAAGCAGCATCGCGACCGCGAGGAAGATCATCGAGATCTCCCATCCCAGCCGGGCATAGATCCACAGCCACAGCCCGCCGCCGATCAGGAAGCCCGCATAGCCTCCGACGGTGCTTGCGCCGCTGGCCAGCGACCGCGTCCGGCGGGTGGTGGCATGCACGCCCGCGGCATCGGTGGCGATGTCCTGCGTGGCCGCCAGGACCGCCATCGCGAAGACCACCGGCAACAGCGCGCCCAGATGGTGTTCCGGCGCGAAGGCGGCACCGATCAGGAAGCACAGGCACAACAGGCCCTGGCAGGTCAGGATCCACCGGCGCGGCGTGGCGAAGCGGTCGACCAGCGGCGACCAGAAGACCTTGAGCACCCAGGGAATGAACAGGAGCGACAACAGCCCGATCCGGTCCAGCCCCACGCCCGCATCGCGCAGCACCACGGGCAAGGCGCTTTGCACCATGCTGCCGGTGATGGATTGCGCGGCATAAAGCCCGACAAGGGCAAGTGCCGGCATCCATATCGGCCGGATCGGTGGTGTCGCTGGTCGCACGGTTCTGGCCGTCCCCGGAATAGCCTGGTTTTCGGTCGCCTGGTTTTCGGCGGAGTATCAGGGGACTATGCCGGGGGGGAGTAGTTGACTATTGTGATCAGGTACTCCGATAATGGGATCGGACTTTTATTTTCCGGGAACCGTCAGGATGGGCCTTCAGATCGAGACACGCCAGCTCGCGCATGCCGAACCGCATGAGGTGGCGGTTCTGGGACCGCAGCCCCTGTCCTCGTCCTTCGGCGGCATGCCCGAAAGCGGCAGCTACCGCATTCTCGGTCTGCGCAAGGGCGTGACGATCTCGCTTTTCGATATCGAGACCGGCACCGGCATGGCAGCGGACATGCATACCGCCCCCTGTGTCGCGCTGAGCCTGCTGTTCGAGGCGGCCGGGACCGGCTGGATCACCGAAGGCGAAGGGCAATTCGGCCCGATCCCGCTGCGCCCCGGCATCTACTGCATGATCGCCCCGGCAGGCGCCACCGGGCAGGACCGGTTCAAACCCTCCTCGCGCCTGCGCGGCATCGACATCCGGCTTGAACCGTCCTTCTGGTCGGCGCTTGGCGGCCCGTCCTCGATCGACGCCCTCGGGGCCGGGCATCCCCATGCGGCGATGGCAAGCCCCTCGGTCTGGGTCGGCCTGTTGCCCCTGACACCGCGCCTGATGGCCGACGCCCAGGCCCTGTTCCGCTCGGGCATGTCCGGCACCGCCGATCTGACCGTCGAGGCCCGCTCGCTCTACATCATCGACGAGGCGATCCGTGCCCTTGCCGCCGGGGTCAACATGGCCACCGCGATCGCTCCGGCGCCGCTCCTGGCGCGCGACAGGCGGGCGGTGCAAAGGGTGATCGCGCTGATGGAAGGCGATCTCGGCCGCGCCTGGACGGTCCCCGAGCTTGCGCAGGCGGCGGGCATTTCCCACAATCGCCTCAAGCAGAGCTTCCGGGCCGAGACCGGCTGCGCGGTCTACGCGTTCCTGCAGGAACGCCGCCTCGGCGAAGCCCGCAGATTGCTGCTGGAGGGCAAGGGCTCGGTGACGGATGTCGCGCTTTCCGTCGGATATGGCAGCCTGAGCCATTTCACGGCCCTGTTCCGGCGGCGCTTCGGGCAAACCCCATCGGATGTGCTTTCGCTGTCGAAAACGGCGCGCCGCACCGGGTAGCGACCGGAAAGACCGGGCGTCGGAGCAGCTCTTTCTTCAGCTCGGTGCCCGGCGATCGCGAGGCGCGCGCCCGGACGGGATCGGCCCGGGGATCCCGGACATCCACGCGCCGTGCCTCCCGAGGCAGCCGAGATGACAGCGATCCCGGCCAAGCGGCTCTGGCAGCCTGCCAATAGCGGGCCCGAACCCCGCAGGAGAAGGCCCCGCCCGCCAATCTCGTGGCAGCAGCGTGAGGCCCCGGGTCAGAGCGCGTCCTGCCGAAACGGGGCCGCGCAGAACATGTCCCGCGCCACCCTTCGGGGTTTCCGCAACGCGCCCGGCAGGCCCGGGATCACACCCTCTGGCGGGTGCGGAGGGCGGGGTCGGCAGCGGGGTCGGCTCCCGTGGGCAGCTGCTGGGCCAGAAAGGCAAGCCGGTGCGACCAGTCGCAAAGCGGGCCGGCATCGCGGCCGCCCAGCAGGACCGTCCGCCCGGGCATCCGCGCGGACAGACGTTCGGCCAGCGCCGCCCCGCGCATGGCATCCTTCGTGCCGATGCCGACACGCCCGGCATAGACGATGACCGGACAGCTGCCGGTCTCTCCGACAGCGTCGTCGAGTGCCGCGCCCGAGGCCCAGGGCACCATACGGACGGAATATCCGGCCTGTCGCAACAGATCGGTCTTGGCAATGGCCCCGGCGATTTCCGTGCAGCCATAAGGCGCAAGGACAAGAACCCGCCCCTTCGGCGCAAGCGAGGTGGCGGGTCGGCCGGCCCGCAGCAGAAGCCGGTTCAGGCGTACGGTCGCCAGCGTCACCTCGAAGCCCGAAAGCGCGCTGGCATGCCAGGCTGCGGCCAGCGCGGCGCAAAGCGCGTCGACGAAGCCCGCCCGCGCCGACAGCGTTTCCAGGGCCGAGGGCGGCAGGTCGGGCACCGCCTCCTCGGGCGCCCGGGCAAGGTCGCGGACGAAGCCGTCCGCCAGGTCGCGCCAGTCCGCCTCGCCGCCGCATTCCTCGCGGTAGAGCGCAGCGGCCCGGTCGAAGGCAAGCGCGGCGGTCGCCGCATCGAAATCCGCCCTGTCGGCCAGCGGCCCCGAGGGCGGGGCAAGCCGCATCGGCCAGCCCGCGAAGCGGCGTTCATCGGTCGCGCCGGCGCTGAGGATCTGCATCTCGCCGTGGCGCGGGTCGGTCCGGATCGCCGAGGCCAGCGACAGGACCGTCCGTGCCGGACCCTCCAGCCATTGCAGGAACCAGCCCCGCTCGAACAGCAGGACCCCGGTCACGTTCCGGTCGCGGTTTCGCAAGGCGTCCTCGGCGGCCATGGCCCCGGCGGAGGCAAGGTCACATCCGGGATGGGCGCGGCTCTTGTAGGCGATCCGGAACAGACGCCCCTCGGCGGTTCCGTCTTTCGGGCTTTCTTTCAGCATCCCCACGGCCTCAATTGCAGGCACGGGGCCAGGGGCAAGGCAGCGGATACGGGCCGCAAGGGCATCCCGGTCCGACACCGTGTCCTCCGGGGCACCCCGCCCGTTTCAACACCAAGCGGATGGCAGGTCTCCTGGCTTGCGGGTCGCCGCGGTTCCGGGCCTTCCCGGGCATCGCCCAGTGGCATCTTCCAGAACCGCTCGCCGCTTACAGTTGCGGGGGCAGCCGCGGCCTTGGGGAGATCCCCCGCACCGCATTCCCTTTTCAGTCATGCTCCCTGCAGGCGAGAGCATGCGCACCATCCGTCGCAATGGTAGACAAAGCCGCGGCTCCTGTCGAAGAAATCCGTGGCCTCCACCAGGGAATGCGGCCGCGCGAAATGCGCGCAGCCGCGTCCCGGGGCAGCGGCGCCTATTCGGCCGCGAACTGGTTCATGGTATTGGCCGAGCCGCCCGCCTTGAGGGCACGTTCGCCGCCGACCATCTCCTTGAACGTGTCGCCCAGATCCGAGCCGACCTCGTGCTGGTGCCGGACCGCCGAGATGCCGCGCCGGATTTCCTCGCGCTGGACGGTCGCGACATAGGCCAGCATCCTGTCCTCGCCGAAATAGCCGCGGGACAGCTCGTCCATCGCCTTGGCGGTCAGGTGGAAGGTCGGCAGGGTGATGAGGTTGTGGAACACCCCCGCCCGGGTCGAGATGTCGGTCTGGAAGGCCCTCAGCCGGGCATCGGCCTCGCGTCCCAGATCGGTCTCGTCATAATCGGGCTTCATCAGCTCGTTGCCGTCCGGATAGCTGTCCTCGGAAATCGTGCCCTCGGCCAGCCATTGCGCGCGGACCTGCTTGCGCAGGTTCAGCGTCCAGTTGAAAGAGGGAGAGTTGTTGTAGGTCAGCTTGGCATCCGGCACCGCCGCCCGGATCTCGCTCACCATCGAGGCGATCTCGTCGACATTGGGGGTGTCGGTCTCGATCCACAACAGATCGGCGCCGCCCTGGGTCAGCGAGGCGATGCAATCCTCGACCACCCGCGCCCGCCCGGTGCCTTCCATGAAGGGGAACAGCCCGTTGGGCAGCCGCGCGGGGCGCATGAATTCGCCGTCGCGGTAAAGCGCCAGCTCGCCCTCGCGGATCGGGTTCTCCTCGGTGATCGGCTCGGTCTTCAGCCATTTGATGTACTGGCTGGCCAGATCGCCCGGCGCGCGGCTGACCGGCACCTTCTGGGTCAGGCCCGCGCCGAGGCTGTCGGTCCGGGCCACGATGACGCCATCGTCGACGCCCAGCTCCTCGAAGGCCAGACGGCAGGCGCGCAGCTTCTCGATGAAATCCTCGCGCGGGACCGTGACCTTGCCGTCCTGGTGGCCGCATTGCTTGGCATCCGAGACCTGGTTCTCGATCTGCAGGCAGCAGGCGCCGGCCTTGATCAGCTCCTTGGCCAGCAGGTAGGTCGCGTGCTCGTTGCCGAAGCCCGCATCGATATCGGCGATGATCGGCACGACATGGGATTCGAAACCGTCGATGGCCTCGATGGCGGCGGCCTCGGCCGCCGTGTCGCCCGCCGTCCGCGCCGCATCGAGGGTCTTGAACAGATCGTTCAGCGCCACCTCGTCGGCCTGGCGCAGCGAGGTGTAGATCTCCTGGATCAACTCGGCGACGGCGGTCTTTTCATGCATCGACTGGTCGGGCAGATGGCCCCAGCGGTTGCGGAGCCCCGCCACCATCCAGCCCGACAGGTAGACATAGACGCCCCTGGCCGAGCCGCGCAGCCGCTTGACCGACTTGATCATCTGCTGCGCGTGAAAGCCCGACCAACAGCCCAGCGACTGGGTCGAATTGCGCGGGTCCGCGTCATAGGCGGCCATGTCCGCGCGCATCACCGAGGCCATCTCGCGGGCGATGTCCAGATGGGTGGCATAGGTGTTCTGCAGCTTCAGCTGCACGATGTCATCGACCGAGACCCCACTGGACGAACGACCGGAGGGGTAACGGGACAGGACGTCCGAACGAAGCTCCGAATAGGTCTTTCTCTGGCTCATGGCTTTTCCTTTCAACGTGATCGGTCACGGGGTCGCAGGGCGCGGGGCTGGCCGGCGCGGTGGGGGCGGGGCATTCCTCCGGCAGCGGGCCGCCGAAGGGGGAGAGGATGCGGATCGGGTCCATCAGTCGAGCGCGTTCAGAACGGCATAGGCCGGGGTGGTGATGAAATCGGGCAGGTTTTCGGCCGTCGCCGCCTCCTGAAAGATACGCGCGGCCGAGGCGTAATGGCCGCGGTGGAACCCGCCCGGTCCCGTCCGGCCGAGGATCGCGGCGATCTCTTCCTGCACCAGCGCGTCGAGCCAGGTGGCATCCATCCGCCGCTCGGTGCCGTCCCGGGCCGCGACCCGGGCGCCGTGGCGGATCCACTGCCAGATCTGGGCACGGCTGATCTCGGCGGTGGCGGCATCCTCCATCAGGTTCATGATCGGCACCGCGCCGCGCCCCGACAGCCACTGCGCCAGATATTCGATGGCAACCGAGATATTGGTGCGGACCCCCTCCTCGGTGATCCTGCCCTCATGGGGGCGCAGCAGCATCTCGGGCAGAAGCCGGTATTCCTGGCGCGGCGTGCGGATCTGGTTCGGGCCGGGCATCTCGGCGTCGAAAACCGCCATCGCGACCGGCACCAGATCCGGGTGGGCGACCCAGGTGCCGTCATGGCCCAGCCGCACCTCGCGCAGCTTGTCGGCCCGGACCCTGGCAAGGGCCGCCTCATTGGCCTCGGGGTCATTCCTGACCGGGATCTGCGCGGCCATGCCGCCCATCGCGTGAACGCCGCGGCGGTGGCAGACCTTGACCAGCCGCGCGGCATAGGCGGCAAGGAAGGCCTCGTCCATGATGACCTCTGCCCGGTCCGGCAGAACATAGTCGGCATGCGCGCGCAGCGTCTTGATATAGCTGAAGATATAATCCCAGCGGCCGCAGTTCAGCCCGGCGATGTGGTCGCGCAGCTCCCAGATGATCTCGTCCATCTCGAAGGCCGCGGGCAGGGTCTCGATCAGCACCGTCGCCTTGATCGTGCCCCTGGGCAGACCGACCCTGTCCTGGGCGAATTCGAAGACCGAGTTCCAGAAGGCCGCCTCGCGGTGGCTCTCGATCTTGGGCAGGTAGTAGAACGGCCCGCGCCCGGTCGCGGCCAGCGCGCGCCCGCAATGAAACAGCGTCAGCCCGAAATCGAACAGCGCCGCCGAGACCGGACGGCCGGCCAGCAGCACATTGGCCTCTTCCATATGCAGCCCGCGGGGGCGCGCGATCAGCAGCGCCGGGTTTTCGCCCACCCGGTAGGACTTGCCGGTCTTCGGATCGTCATGGATCAGCGTGCCGTCGCGATAGTCCAGCATGTTGGCATGGCCCGCGACGATATTCGCGAAACTGGGCGCGGTCGCATCCTCGAAATCGGCCATGAAGACCCTGGCGCCGGAATTCAGCGCGTTGATCATCATCTTGCGATCGACGGGACCGGTGATCTCGACCCGCCGGTCGGCCAGCGCCTCGGGCACCGGCGCGGCCTGCCAGACCCCCTGCCGGATCGCCTGGGTCTCCTCGAGGTAATCGGGCAGACGGCCGTTGTCATTGCGTTCCTGCCGGCGTTGGCGGGCGATCATCAGCGCATGCAGGTTCATCCCGAACCGGCGCTGCAACGCGGCGATGAACTCCAGCGCCTCGGCGGTCAGGACGCGCTCGGCCCCCGGCGCCTCGCGCAGGACAAGTGGCGTGGATGCTGTTGGAACATGGTGGTCGAGAGACATCGCGGGCACCTTTCCCTGGCTGTATGCGGCCGTATCCGACCTCTGATGTCACTCTAGTAATGTCATGCCGCATGTGCATCATGGCGCGATAGGAATAAGGTCATGTTGTCGGTGTTGTCAGCGCGGTCGCGCGTGTCTTGTAAGGTTTGTCACAATGGCGAAACGCGGGGAAAAGCTGGTCATCGGCCAGCGGCTGAAGGTGCTTCGGAAATCGCTGGGCCTGACCCAGGCGCAGATGGCGGCCGAGCTGGGGATCTCGCCCAGCTACATCACCCTGATCGAGACCGATCAGCGCCCGGCCTCGGCGCGGCTGCTGATGCGGCTGGCCGAGGTCTACGACCTGAACGTCTCGGAACTGGCGCCCGGGATCGATGCGCAACTGGCCTCGGATTTCGCGGCCGCGCTGAAGGACCCGGCGCTCGAAGCCCGCGGGGTCGGCCGGGCCGAAATCGAGGCGGTGCTGCAATCGGCGCCCGGGATCGCCGCCGCCCTGGTCCGGCTGCAGGCGAAATACACCCATGCGGCGATGCAGGCCCAGGCAGAGGACAACCCGCTGACCGACCGCAACAAGGTCGAGCTGCTGGGCCAGATCGCGCGGCCGGTCGAGATCGTCCGCGACTGGTTCTACGAGACCCAGAACTATATCGACCGGGTCGACCGCGCCGCCGAGGCGGTGGCGGAAGAGATGGCGCTGCGCCGGACCGAGCCGCATCTGGCCCTGACCGAGCGGCTTGCCGATCACGGCATCCGGATCCGCATCCTCCCGGCCCCGGTGATGGGCGGCAGCCTGCGCCGCTTCGACCTGCACCGCCGGGAATTGCTGCTGTCCGAGCTTCTGGGCCAGTCGAGCCGCCGCTTCCAGATCGGGGTGCTGCTGGCGCGGCTGGAACAGCAGGAGCTGATCGATGCGGTGATCCGCTCGGCCGGGTTCGGCGACGGGTTCGGGGCCGGGGATGCCTGCCGCCTGGCCCGTGTCAGCCTCGCGAACTATTTCGCCGCGGCCCTGATGATGCCCTATGGCCGCTTCCTGGCCGCCTGCGAATCCGAGCGCTATGATGTCGAGCTGCTGAGCCACCGTTTCGGCACCAGCTACGAGCAGACGGCGCACAGGATGTCGACCCTGCAGCGCCCCGAGGCGCGCGGCATCCCCTTCTTCTTCGTGCGGGTCGACCGGGCGGGCAATGTCTCCAAGCGCTTCAGCGCGGGCCGCTTCCCGTTCTCGCGCTTCGGCGGAACCTGTCCCCTGTGGAACATCCATGGTGCCTTCGAGGCCCCGGGCCGCGTCCATACCCAGGTGATCCGGATGCCCGAGGGGGCCAGCTATTTCTCGATCGCGCGCACCGTCACGCGGGCGGGCGGCACCCATTCGGCCCCGGCGCCGCAGCTGGCCATCGGGCTGGGCTGCGACATCGCCTATGCGCCGCGGCTCGTCTATGCCGACCAGCTGGATCTCGGCCGGGTGAAGCCCGTCGATATCGGGCTGAACTGCTTTCTCTGCGAACGCCGCGACTGCGCCTCGCGCGCCCAGGCCCCGATCAACCGCAAGCTTGCCGTCAACGAACTGGAACGCAGCCTTGCCGTCTATCGTTTCGAGGGCGAGTGAGACCTGTCCTGCATCGCGGAGGTGCCCCCGGGGGCGCAGGACGGGGCGTCAGGCGGTCGCGGCCCTGCGGGATGCGCTCCGGGTCAGGTGCAACCGGCGCAGGAAGGCCAGAACGAACAGGCCCGTCAGCACCAGGATGATCGTGGCCGCCGGCGCGCTGTCGAGGAAGAAACTGGCATAGGTGCCGCCCAGCATCGCCACGGCACAGACCAGAACCGACACTGCCAGCATGCGCCCGAAGCTGCGCACGATCAGGAAGGCGATGGCCCCGGGCGAGATCAGCAGCCCGACCGCAAGCACCAGCCCGGTGGCCGAAAGCGTCGCGACGATGGTCAGGGACAGGATCGCCAGCAGGCCGTAATGCAGCAGCCCGACCGGCAGGCCCGAGGCCCTCGCCTGGGCCGGGTCGAAGGCGTAAAGCATCAGATCCTTCCATTTCACGACCAGAACCAGGCTGACGCAGACCGAAATCGCCCCCGCGGTCCACAGATCCGCGGGACCCACCCCCAGCATGTTGCCGAACAAGACGTGATCCAGATGCACATTGGTCCGGAGCGCGACGAACATCACGATCCCCAGACCGAACATGCCCGAGAACACCACGCCCATCACCGTGTCCTGCTTGATCCGGCTGTTCTCGGACAGGAACCCGGTGGCGACCGCGGTCAGCATCCCGGCCGCGAAGGCGCCCAGGATCAGCGGCAGCCCCGCGACATAGGCCAGCACGATGCCCGGCAGCACCGCGTGGCTGACCGCATCCCCCATCAGCGCCCAGCCCTTCAGCACCAGAAAGCAGGACAGAAGCGCCGTCGGCACCGAGACGATCAGGGCGATCGCGAAGGCGCTCTGCATGAAGCCGAACTGGAACGGCATCAGAAGCGTCTCGAGCATCACGCCGGCTCCTCTGTCAGGGCGGCGGCGGCCTTGCGGCGGGCGGCCAGCAGCCCGTGCTTGGGGGCCATCAGGAAGGTCGCCAGGAAGACAAGGGTCTGCAGCACCACGATCACGCCGCCGGTGGCGCCGTCGAGGAAGTAGCTGATATAGGCGCCCGCGAAGCTGGTCGAAGCACCGATGGCGACCGAGGTCAGGATCAGCCGCGGGAAGCGGTCGCAAAGCAGATAGGCCGTCGCGCCCGGCGTCACCACCATGGCGATCACCAGGAACGCCCCGACCGTCTGCATCGCCGCCACCACGCTGGCCGAGAGCAGCACGAAGAACACCGCCTTCAGGAGCCCCGGGCGCAGGCCGATGGAGCGCGCGTGGCTTTCATCGAAGAAGGTGACCATGAGGTCCTTCCATTTCAGCACCAGCACCGTCAGCGACACGATCCCGATGAGCGCCAGCTGCAGCGTGTCCCCGGGGGTGATCGCGAGGATGTTGCCCATGGTGATGGTCTGGATCGAGACCGACATCGGGTTGACCGAGGCCATGAACAGCCCGAGCCCGAAGAAGGCGGTGAAGATGATGCCGATGACGACATCGGTCTTGAGCCCGGATCGGTCCGACAGGAACAGCATCGCTCCCGCCGCCAGCCCGCCCGACAGGAAGGCGCCAAGCGCGAAGGGCAGCCCGAGGATGTAGGCCCCGGCCACCCCCGGCACCACGGAATGCGAGAGCGCATCGCCGATCAGCGACCATCCCTTCAGCATCAGGTAGCAGGACAGGAAGGCGCAGACGCCCCCGACCAGCGCCGAGACCCACATCGCGTTGGTCATGTAGCCATAGGCGAAAGGCTCCAGCAGCGCGCTCACTGGCTGCGCTCCGCCTTGCGGGTGCGCTCGCCATATTGCACCAGCGGGCGCTCGTCATCGGTGAAGATCGACACCTGCCGCATGTCGTCATCCTCGTGCAGATCGGGCCCGCCCAGGGTGAAATGGCGCAGAACGCCGCCGAAGGCCGCCTCGAGATTCGGGCGGGTGAAGGTGGTCTCGGTCGGGCCATGGGCCAGCACCGTGCCCTTCACCAGAATCGTGCGGTCGCAGAATTCCGGCACCGAGCCCAGATTATGGGTCGAGACCAGCATCACCCGGCCCTCCTGCTTCAGCGCGCGCAGAAGCGCGATGATCTGTTCCTCGGTCTTCACGTCGACGCCGGTGAAGGGCTCGTCGAGCAGGATCACCTGCCCGTCCTGGGCCAGCGCGCGGGCCAGGAAGACACGCTTTTTCTGGCCGCCCGACAGCTCGCCGATCTGGCGGTGGCGGAAATCGCGCATCCCCACCCGGCCGAGCGCGGCATCGACCGCCGCGCGGTCCGCCTTCGCGGGACGCCGCAGAAAGCCCATATGCCCGTAGCGGCCCATCATCACCACATCCTCGACCAGAACCGGGAAGGACCAGTCGACCTCCTCGGATTGCGGCACGTAGGAGATGAGGTTGCGGCGCAGCGCCTCCTTCACGCCGAGGCCCAGCAGGCGGATATCGCCCTGCGCCACCGGCACGAAGCCCATGATCGCCTTGAACAGCGTGGATTTCCCGGCGCCATTGACCCCGACAAGGGCGGTGACGGTGCCGCGCGGGATCCGGAACGAGGCATTCCTCAGCGCGGTATGGCCGTTGCGGTAGGTGACCGTCACCCCGCGCGCCTCGATGCCGCTGCCCGGATCCGCGGCGTCGGGCCGCGCCGCCCCGGTCTTCTGCAGCTCATCCTTCATGCTGTCCCTCCTGCCGGAAAGGCCCCACCGGATGTTGCGCACCGGAAGGGCCGTCTGCCCCACCGGGCGTCTAGTTCGTGGTCGCGCTCAGCCCGTCCGCCACGGTCTGCGACGTGACCCTCAGCAGGTCGAGATAACTCGGGACCGGCCCGCCCGGTTCCGAAAGGCTGTCGACATAGAGCACGCCGCCATAGCTGGCGCCGGTCTCGCGCGCGACCTGTTCGGCCGGGGCGGTGTTGACGGTGCTTTCGCAGAAGACCACCGGAACATGGTTCTGCCTCACCCCGTCGATCACCGCGCGCACCTGCTGCGGCGTCCCCATCTGATCGGCATTCATCGGCCAGAGATACAGCTCCTTCATCCCGAAATCGCGTGCCAGGTAGCTGAACGCGCCCTCGCAGGTGACCAGCCAGCGCTTCGCCTCGGGAATGGTCGCGATCTCGGCCTTCAGGGGCTCGAGCGTGGCGCGCAGCTCGTCCTTGTAGGCGCTGGCATTCCTGACATAGGTCGCGGCATTCCGGGGGTCGTGCTCGGCAAAGGCTTCGAGAATATTGTCGATATAGACAAGCGCATTGTCGAGCCCCATCCAGGCATGCGGGTTGGGTTTGCCCTGATAGGCGCCCTCGGCGATCGGGATCGGGTCGATGCCGTCGGTCAGCGTGACCGAAGGGACATCGCCGAGATGATCCAGGAACTGCTGGAACCAGAGCTCGAGGTTCAACCCGTTCGACAGGATCAGGTCGGCATCCTGCGCCCGGACGATGTCGCGCGGCGTCGGCTCGTAGCCGTGGATCTCGGCCCCCGGCTTGGTGATCGACACCACATCGGCCGCATCGCCCGCCACATGCCGGGCCATGTCGGCCAGAACCGTGAAGGTCGTCACCACCTTCATCCGGTCCTCGTCCGCAAGCGCAGGGCCCGCCATCAGCCCGGCCGTGGCCGCCATCCCCATCATGCGTGTCATCTTCAAGCTCATGGACCATCCTTTCCCTGTTCGAGCGATCGTCATGCATGGCCCCAGTTGCAAGCCAGTCGCAGATACAGATAGCAGATCCACCCCTTATTGCAACTCATTTGCAGATAGAGACCTCGCGAGAGGGCTGAACCCCGCGGCGCGCCTCTCGGGCCGTCGGACAAGACAGGGCAGGCTGTCGTCAAGACGGATGACCTTGACAGGCGTTCGTGCTATGGGATCGCTTCAGCCCGACCGGCCCGCTCCGATGTCGGGCACGCGACATCACGGACGGAGCGGACGCCCCATGACCAAAGCCAATCACGAGTCCCTGCTCGACATCTGTCGGCGGCACGGTCTGCGCATCACCGGGCAACGCCGGGTCATCCTCGAGGTGCTGGACGCGTCCGGGGATCATCCCGATGTCGAGGAACTGCACCGCCGGGTTGCCGCCATCGAGCCGGGGATCAACATCGCCACCGTCTACCGGACGATGAACAAGCTTGCCGAGAAGGGGCTGATCGAACGCCACATGTTCGAGGACGGACGCCTGCGCTACGAACCCGCGCCCGAACAGCATCACGACCATTTCATCAATCTCGAGACCGGCGAGGTGGTCGAATTCAGGTCCGACGAGATCGAGCGGCTTCAGGAAGAGATCGCCCGCAAGCACGGCTTCGAGATCGTCAGCCACAAGCTGGAACTCTATGTCAGGGCGCGCAAACCCCGCTGACCGGGCGGTCGCAGGGGCCGACCCTGCAGCTACCTCATTATTATCATGAAAACTTCTGACAGCGGGACGCATTGACAGTCGCGCGCCGCTCTCGCATCTCTGGCGCCGTTCAGGTGCCGGATCGATGTCCGGTTAAAAGGGAATCCGGGAAGGCCCGTCGGCCGGATCCGGAACTGCCCCCGCAACTGTAGGCGGACAGCCTGCCCGACATGCCACTGGCCGATCGCGCCGGGAAGGCCGGGCAAGGCGCTCATCCGCGAGTCAGGAAACCTGCCTGAACCGATCACCTGTTCCGGCCGCGTGGGGCGTGTCGGGAGCGGCTTTCCGCAAGGGTGGCACCGCCGCTCCGCGACGCGCGTCGTGGGGTTTCGTTTCCAGTTCCGGCGCGCGCCGAGCGCGGGCCGTTCGAAAGGCATGTCACGATGACGACCGAAGATACCTCCTCCTCCCTCCGCCCTGCGCTTCCCCGGGCAGATCATGTCGGCTCGCTGTTGCGTCCGCAGGCGATTGCCGGGGCCAGGATGCAGGGCCTGAAAGGCGCCGAGCTCCGCGCCGTCGAGGACCGCGAAATCGCCGCCCTGGTCGCGATGCAGAAGGAGGCCGGGCTCCGGGTCTTCACCGATGGCGAGGCTCGCCGCCAGTTCTGGCATTACGATTTCATGGGGATGCTGACCGGGCTGGACATGAAGCCCTCGACCCGCAGCCTGCCGTTCCAGACAAAGCACAAGACCCCGCCCATCGAGGCGCATCTGACCGGGCCGCTGAATTTCCCCGCCGATCACCCGATGCTGCGGCATTTCACCTATGTCAGGGATCTGGTGGCGCCGGGCGAGGGCATCGCCAAGATCTCGATCCCCGGCCCGTCGGCCTGCCATTACCGGATGGTTCCCGAGAATATCGAGCACAAGCCCTATCTGGATCAGGAGCTGATGTTCCATGACATCGCCGCGACCTACCGCAAGGCGGTGCACGCCTTCTACAAGGCCGGTTGCCGCTATCTGCAGCTGGACGACATCTTCTTCGCCTATCTCGGCGACGAGAAACAGCGCGAGGAGCGCCGCGCCATGGGCCAGGATCCCGACGAGCTGGTACGCAAATATGCCTGGATGCTGGAAGAGGCGATCAAGGATCGCCCGGCCGACATGGTGATCGGGATGCATATGTGCCGCGGCAATTTCCGGTCGTCGCATGTGGCCGAAGGCGGCTATCACGGCGCGGCCGATGCGATCTTCAACACCACCTCGGTCGACATCTACCTGATGGAATACGACACCGAGCGCGCCGGGGGGCTGGAACCTCTGGCCAGTCTGCCGAAGGGCCGCAAGCGGGTCATGCCCGGCTTCATCACCACCAAGACCGGCAAGCTGGAATCGCTGGACTGGATCAGGGCGAAATATGACGAGGCATCGAAATATGTCGATATCGACCAGCTCGGGGTCGCGCCCCAATGCGGGTTCGCCTCGACCGAGCACGGCAACGAGATCACCGAGGACGACCAGAAGCGCAAGCTGGAACTGGTGGTGAAGACCGCAGAGGCGATCTGGGGCGAAAGCTGAGGCAAGAGGCTGGCGGGGCGGCGCGTGAAGGCCCGTCCCGCCGCTCCCGGACCGGAGACAGGCCCCGTCTTGTCTCCTGCGGGCGCCCTTGCGCCGGGATCTTCCGGCAGGGTCCCGACCGGCCGGGGTGCGCCGCTCTCCGGCCGGGGCACCCACCCCCAAGGAAGACGCCGACAAGGCCTGGATCCGGAAAGCCGTCGCTCCGCCCGGCGCCTGGATCGCGAACAGGCCCGTCGCGACGAGAACATGCGCCGACGCCACCTTTCGCGACAGGTATCCGACCTCTTTCCCGGCCGGTTTCGTTCGGCGGCCGGGTCCGGGGCGCGGGGCCTGAGCCCATTCGCCCGGCGGTACGGCGTTACCGTCCCTCGCCGATCAGTTCCAGACGCCGCGGGTCGGTCACGGTGACATGGCGGCGGCGGCTGGCCACGATGCCCGCCTTTTCCCAGGCGCTCAGCAGGCGGCTGACGCTATGCAGCGTCGTGCCGGTCATCTCCGAAATGTCCTGCCGCGTCACCGGAAAGGCGATCTCGATCCCCTCCTGCCCCTTGCGGCCGGACTGGTCGATCAGCCGCAACAGGGCACCGGCCACGCGCTGCTCCACCTGTTGCGTGGCCATCTCGATGAGGCGCGCGTTCATCTCGCCGACACGGGTGCCGACGGTCCTGTAGCCCTCTTCGGCAAATCCGTCATAGCGGTCCACGAAGCCGTCCCAGAGGCTCATCGGCCAGGACAGGGTCAGACATTCCCGCGCGCAGACCGCCGTGGCGGGATAGGTCTCGCGCCGCAGCGCCCGGGCAATCCCGAAAAGCTGCCCCGACGGGATATGGAGCGCGGTCACCGCGTCGCCTTCGGCAGTGATGCGCATGACCCGGATCACGCCGTCCATCAGCAGGTGGAAGCGCTCCGCCGGATGCCCCTCGCGGAACACGGCCGCGCCCTCGTCAAAGCGCCGCGCGGTGGCCAGATCGAGGATCTCGCGGATCTGCCCCCGGTCGAGCCGCCGGAACGGGCCGACATGCTGCAACAGGCTTTCATCCAGTTTTCCGATCATGAACCGGCCCCGAGTTTGTCGAAACGCAACGAGGTCTGGCCCGCGATACCGCAAAAGGGAAGCCATGAAACGCATGTGACGGTGAAAGGAGGCATGCGATGCGACATCCGGTTGCCCTCCCCCTTGCCGCAGCCCCCACCGCCCGTGCCGCATCGGCGACCCCTCTTGATGTGAAGATGCCGGATCGCGGCAATGCCGGGGGGATGGTGTCGAAGCCCGCTTTCGGCGAGGCCCGGCAGGACGACACCATCCGCGTCGCCCCGACCGGGACGGCGCCGGATGCCCCCGGCATCGACGGCATGCTGCCCGCTGGCAGGGCGACCGTCGTCGGCGCCCCGGGCCGGAAGGTCGAGCCGGGCGTGACTGGCCCGGGCGTCTCTGGTGCCAAGGGCCCGACGCCCGCCGCGAGGGGCATGGCGCCACCCCGGATCGGCGGGCCCGCCCTGCCCCATCGCGGCAGGACGGCTGGCCCCTTCGGGGATCTCATGGCGCAGGTCGTGCAATAGCGGCGAAGGGGCCCCTGCACGGCCGCAAACCCGGGCGCAAACACCGGCGGCGGCCCTCCCATTCCGGAAAGGAAAGATCATGTCCACCATCCCGCGGCCTGCCCTCTTTTCCTACGGCTTCCGGCCGTTCTTCCTGCTGGCCGCGCTGTTCGCGGCGGCGGTGATCCCGCTCTGGCTGGCGGTCTGGGCGGGCCATGCCGCGCTGGCCGGCCCCTTCGGCCCGCGCGACTGGCATATTCACGAGATGCTGTTCGGCTATGTGCCCGCGGTTCTGGCGGGCTTTCTCTTTACCGCGATCCCGAACTGGACCGGGCGAATGCCCAGACGGGGCCTTCCGCTGGTGGCGCTGAGCGGGCTGTGGCTGCTGGCGCGGCTGGCCGTCGCGGGAGCGCTCGCCCTGCCCGCCTGGGCGGTGATGGCGCTCGACCTGTCCTTCCTGCTGTCGGTGGCGGCGATCAGCGTGGTCGAGATCGTGGCGGGACGTAACTGGCGCAACCTTGCGGTGATCGTGCCGGTGGGACTGTTGGCCGCCGCAAACGCGACCTTCCACCTCGAGGCGATGACGCGGGGCGCGGCCGATATCGGCATGCGCGCGGGCTTTGCCTGCATCCTCTTCCTGATCCTGCTGATCGGCGGGCGGATCGTGCCCAGCTTCACCCGGAACTGGCTGAGCCGTCAGGGGCCCGGCCCCCTGCCCGCGCCGTTCGGCCGGTTCGACCGGCTGGCGCTGATGGCAAGTGCCGCGGTCCTGGTCCTCTGGTCCCTCGCACCCGGCCTTCCCGGTCTGTCTGCCGCCCTTGCCGGACTGGCGGGGCTGCATCTGGCGCGGCTGGCGCGCTGGAGGGGCTGGCGCTGCGGGCGGGCGCCGATCCTCTGGATCCTGCACATCGCCTATCTGTTCCTGCCGCTGGGATTTGGCGCGCTGGCACTGGACGCGCCGGTGGCCGGGCTGCACCTGCTGGGCATCGGCGCGATCGGAGGGATGACGCTGGCCGTGATGATGCGCGCCTCGATGGGCCATACCGGCCGCCCGCTCGAGGCCGGGCGGGTGCTGACCGCCTCGTTCCTGCTGCTTTGCGCGGCCGCCCTGACCCGTGCGCTCCTGCCCGATCAGGGCCTTGGCGGGATCGGCGGGCCGGGGCTGAGCGGCGCGCTCTGGACCGCGGCCTTCGCGGGCTTCGTGCTGAAGGTCGGGCCGTGGCTGACCCTGCCATCCGTGGCCCGGCGCCAGCCGAACCCGGCTGCGCGCCCCCGCGCCTGAGCACATCTGCCCCCCTGCGGGGCAGCGATGATACACGGGGGGTCGGATCTTTCCGAGCGGAAAGCCCCATGCCTCTGCCACAGCCGATGGCAGAGGCGCCGCCCGGCGCGCAACGATGGGGGCCGCGTCTCCCTGGGACGCTGCATCACCTGTTCGCCCGGGCTCGCATGGCCGTATGGGCACCTGCGGCGCAACCATCCCGCCCGTCATACAGCCGCGCGTCTTCAACAGCCCGGGGTCAGCATTCTTCGTGAGCCCTGCAAGGCAACACAAGCGCCTGTTTTCCGATGCCTTTCTACCGGCGCATTTGCCCGATCTCGCCGGTCCCCCCTGACGAGCTTGCGGATGGCCGCATGGGATGCTTGATTTGACGCAGCAACGCGCCACAATTTCCGATTGAAACACTCGGAATTGCGGCTAGCCTGCTTTTGCGGGCCCCAGCGACAAGAGTCTCGAGCCAGGCCGAACCGCGCATCGATTATGTGAGGGGCCATGCTTGAGATTTCCGACCTGTGCGTCGAGGTGGCCGGGCAACCGGTTCTCCATGATATCAACCTGTCACTGGGCGAAGGAGAGCTGCATGTCCTTCTCGGCCCGAACGGCTCGGGCAAGTCCAGCCTGCTGGCCACCATCCTGGGTCTTCCCGGCTACCGCATCACGCGCGGCGGGATCAGCTTCGACGGCGCGCCGCTTCGGGATCTGAGCCTGCAGGAACGCGCGGAACTGGGCATCGGCATGGCGTTCCAGCGTCCGCCCAGCATGGGCGGCGTCTCGGTTTCCGCCTTTGCCGCAGCGCTTGGCGCCTCGGATATCCTAGAAAGCGAGGCGGCGGCCCTGGACCTGTCGGATTTCGTGACCCGCGACATGAATGTCGGTTTCTCGGGGGGCGAGATCAAGCGCTGGGAGATCCTGAAACTGTTCCTGCAGGATCCCCGCCTGATGCTGTTCGACGAACCCGAAAGCGGGGTCGATCTGGAACATGTCAGCGCCATCGGACAGGCGATCCGGCGGATCACGCGCAGCAATGATCGCAAGGGGCGGCCCCGCGCAGGCCTGGTCATTACCCATACCGGGCTGATCCTGAACTATGTCGAGGCCGACCGCGCCCACATCATGAAGGGCGGGCGGCTGCTTCACTCCGGCGAGCCCGAGGCGCTGTTCAGGCACATCCAGTCACATGGCTACACCGTGCCCGCCGCCGCCTGAGCGCGGGCCAATCCGAAGGAGAGACAGATGGACACCGCGACGACCCTCGAGAACGATCTGACCAATGCCGAACGCGACATCCTGCACGATGTCGGCTTCGCGGACGAAACGACCCGCGCCGGGACCTCGGTTCTGGCCGATCACCGGATGCGCATGGCGCTGTCGAACGATCCGGATGTCGTGATCTTGCCGCTGGCCGAGGCCCTGAAAACCTATGATTTCGTGCAGGGCCTGATGTTCGGCCTGGTCGATCCGGAAGAGAACGACCATATCCGGCTGGTGGCCGAGCACATGCATGACCCGCTGGGCCATTTCATCTGGGTCAGGCCGGGGGCCAGGGTCCGGTTGCCGGTGCAGAGCTTCACCCTGCTGGAAACCCCCCAGGCCCGGCAATTCACCCATGACATCACCCTAATCGACGAAGGGGCCGAGGTCGAGATGGTGTCGGGCTCCGGCGTGCCTTCCGACCTGCAGAAGGGCCGCCACATCTCGATCGGCGAAAGCTATCTGCGCAAGGGCGCCAAATGCACCTCGGTCACGATCGAGCATTGGGGGCCGGAGATGGAAGTCTATTCCTACGGCTATTCGCAACTCGACGCGACCGCGACAAGCACGTCGACCGCGATCATGATGTCGCCGATCCGCCATCACTCCAGCCGGTCGGTGTCGACGCTGGGGGCCGGCGCGTCCGCCGTATCGCAGTCGATCGTGTTCGCGCCGGAGGGCACCGAACGGGTGCTGGTCTCGGAAACGCGACTGGCCGCGGCCGGGGCGAAATCCAAGGACGTGACGCGGATGGTGTCGGCGGGCGGAACCATCGTCAACGAGGCGCTTCTGATCGGCGATGCCGCCGGCAGCGAGGGGTTCCTCGGCTGCGACGGGCTCAAGCTGAAAGATACCGGCGAAATCCGTGCCGTGCCCTCGCTTCGTGCCTTGGCCGAGGGGTCCCAGCTCTCGCATGAGGCCTCGGTGGGCATGATCGACGGCGAGAAGCTGAACTATCTTATGGCCTCCGGCATGGCCGAGGACGCGGCGCGCGACCTGATCGTGCAGGGCTTTCTGGCGCTGTCGGACGAACAGATCCCGGACTCCCTGCGCCGCCGCGTGACGGAGATGGTGGCCGAGGCGAAATCCGGGGGCATGTAGCCGCAGCCCCCGCTGCAATTGCCCGGGGCGGGCGGCCCGGTCGGTCGCCCGGGCGAGCACAGGCGAAAGCGGCCTGCCGCGCAGGCCTGAACGAGACCCGCCGACAGGACGGGGAAAGTGTCGGCCACAGCGGGCGTGGCCGACAGCCGGGTCAGCCCTCGATCAGCGAGGTGAGGGCCGCGGCCCAGCGTCCGAGGATGAGGGGATAATCGACCACCGCGCTGTCGTAATAGGCCGGCAGCGAGACCAGCGCATGGTTCGCAAGCGCCGGCACGGAGCTCGCCAGATCGGGATCACGGGCCAGTGCCTCGGCCAGTTGGCGCTGGACCGCATCGGACTCGCCGGTCATCACGATCACGTCGGGCCGCAATGCCTCCATGCCGTCGAGCCCGGCAAGGGCCGCAAATCCGTTCAGGCCCTGATCGGCCAGGGGACCGGCGACATTCTGCACCCCAAGCGGCGTCAGCAGGAAGTCGTCGGCATATCCGCCGGGCAGATGTGCCCGGACAAAGGCCTGTCGGGTCTCGTCCTCCACCCTGCCGTCGAGGATCAGCACATTCAGGCCGGGCCGGTCCAGCGGCAGTCCCGCCATGACCGCGTCAAGTTGCGCCCTGCGCGCCGCGATCAGGTCCTCGGCCTGCGCCTCGCGGCCCAGCACGGCCCCGATCTGCCGGATCGCCGCCTCGAGACCGTCGGTGAAGTCGATCACCGTGATCTTCCCGCCCGAATCTGCGGCGATCCCGGTTTCCTCGAGGATCGGCAGCAGGTTCATCGGATCGCGATGCGGCCTGGTCCGGTCGAAAGGGTCGGATCTCTCGACCAGCACCCGGTCGAGCCCCTTTTCGCGCAAGATGCGCGGGACGATATCGGGGTCCTTCATGACGATGTAGCCCGGGCAGCCGAGGATCATGCCGGACGTGTTGGCCAGGGTGCGGCCAAAGACCCAGAGATCGCCGCGAACCGACATCGCCTCGGGCACGACACCCAGATGCCATGCGACATTCACCACGCGATCGTCGACCATGACAGCGGGAACGCGCTCGGGCGGGGCCATGCCGGGATGCACCGGTTGCGCATCACCCCTGCTGACAAGGGCCGCGAACAGAACGGACCGCATGAGCAGCGCTGGACTGTTGCGGCCAGACAGCCAAAGGTGACTTAAGGGGGCAACTTATATTTCTGCGACCAAGGCATGCGACAGCACCTGTCGCCCCGGATCGTTCAAAGGCTTTTCAACACGCCCATAACCTGATAAAAATAGTCAGCAATAATGCCGGTTCAGGGCAAGAGCGGTTCTTCTTGTGGTTTCAACATGTCAGGCCCCAGCTTGCCGCCCTGCCCCACCGCCCGGCAGAGATTCGAATGAACGCTCCGGGATCGGATGCAGCACAGGATGGCTGGGCACCGTCCCGGATCGCGGGAACCAAAGCAAGCCCGTCGCACCCCTGCCGATGGGGCCGGGTCTGCTGACGATGCGCGCCCTGCCGCAGACCGAAGCGCTCCGACCGGCCACCTGCCGGAGCGCCCGGCTCGTTTCCCATCCGACACCCATCAAGGAGACCGCATGATGACCCCGTCCCCCGACACTGCCGCCGCAATCCGCGCCGATCTTGCCGAACATCCCGGTGCCACGCTTGAGGATGCGGCCGCCCGCACGGGGACAACCGTCGCCGAGGTGCTGGCCTGCCTGCCCGAGGGCGAAGCGACGCTTGTGCCCGGCGCGGCGTTCGAAGAGGTCATGGCCGAGATCGCGCGCTGGGGCGAGATCACCCTGGTGATGAACACCGGAGACGTGATCCTCGAGGCAAAGGGCCCGCTGCCCGAGGGGCGTGTGGCGCAGGGTTTCTTCAACCTGCATGGGCGCCCCATCGGCGGGCATATCCGGGCAGGCGCCTGCACGCAGGTCGCCTTCGTGGCGCGGTCGCTTTTCGGGACAGACACGCGGTCCGTGCAGTTTCTCGATGCGCGCGGCGGCGTCCTGTTCAAGATCTATCTCGGGCGCGATGCGGCGCGCAGGTTGATCCCGGCCCAGCTTGTCGCCTTCGACGCCCTGCGCGCGCGGCTGGCCCAGGGGCAGATGGCGGAAACTTTCCGCGACCTCAGTCGGAATGACTGAAGCGCCCGAGCTCCCGTAGTCGAGAAAACAAGCGAGGCGGATGGCAGTTCTGTTGCGTCCTGCGACAAACGTCTTCTGACTTCACATCTCAAGGAAATCGGTTCTGTACCGAAGCGAGCCTGAAGCCATCGCGCCCAGAGTTGGTCAGGCGTGCCCGGCTGCAATGTCTGGAACTGACCGGATAGGCCCACGAGCTAGGCGCGCCGGGCCCGGTGAGGCATGAAGTCGAAAACAAGGACCTATGGCGTGAACTCAACGGCCGTGAGGGGGTGGGCATCCGGACCTTCCCGGCTCTGGCGCCCTGCCCTGCCCATCCTATCCGTGAGGCCGGTTGATCCCCCATCAGCCGCACTGCCTTTTCCAGCCTGCGCCGGCCCATGACCGGGAAATCGCGCTCGATCAGGATCCAGAGGTGGCCGTTGGCGGCAGTGTATCTCGCGTCCCCTCGCGGTGATTGATCGGAAAGACGGTCGGAGCCCTCCCGCCCCCGGCGGACGGCTTCTTGCGCCTGGGCAGTGGCTCGGGCGCGATGCCGGTGCGATACCCCCTGCCCTGCCGTCCGGAGCAGGATGCCGATCTCGTCGGCCTTCCGACTCGTCATGGGTCTTGGCCAGATCGGCCTCGAGCCTGGCGGCCAGCGTCAGGCCAGCCTCAGGCCAGTGCGCGCGAGATCGCCGAAGCGGAACCGAGACATGACCTATCCGCTCCGGCAGCGGGATGAAGCTCCGGACATGGCGCGCCTCCGGCCGCTGGCGGAACCTGACAGCTGCGCCATCTCGGCAAAGCTCACGGGCCCGTTTTATGCAATCGACCGGCCCGATGCGACCGCCGGAATGGTCGCGTCCATCAGCCGGTGCCCTGCGTCGAAACCAAAGACAAGGAGAGGAGCCCCCGCCTCCGCGGGATGCGATCCGGATCTCCGCGCGCCGCGCAGTGCAGGACCGGCCGACGTTTCCGGGACCGGCGTTCCGCTACAGGATCCGCGGCGGGCGGAGTATGGTCCGAAATCGCAGAAACGGCTATCTTTCGACGGGAATGACGTAGCTCGCCGGATATTCGCGGTGCTTGTCGGTGATGGAATCGACAATACCGAAATCCAGGAAAACCGCGCTGGCGACGATCTTCCCGCCCATCGTGCTTGGAATGGCCCCGACGGCTTCGCGGCCCCGCCTGGTCTCGCAGTCATATCTCAGCGCGTCATCCGACCGCCGGACGCTGACGACAGCAGGAATTTCAGTGACTTGCGCCTGACGCTTGTTGGACAGCTTGCAGCTTCCCGATTCCCCGGTACTGAAGGACAGCGCAACCGGGACATTCGCGTCATTGGTGATCGACGCACAGGCGCCCAGGCTCAGAAGACCCGCCAGAAAAGCGGGCATGCACAGGTTACGCAAATTGTTTTCTCCGTTGTTCATTGAAATCGAAAACGCACAGGACTTTTGCCATCGCCCCCGGGCGTTTCATCTCCGTCAACGAGCTTTCCCTGCCGGAGATTGCAAATCCTTTCCGACCGGTTGCGCGTAACGGTCGCATCCCGGACATGTCCCGAGGCACCCTGCCCCTCGAAAGCGAACGCCCGGCCGGAGGGCATCTCCGGCCGGGCGTCCCTGCTCGATGGACGATCCGATCAGAACCGGATCGAGTAGGTCGCCTGCAGCCCGTGGGACTGGCTGTTCTCGCTCAGCGTGCCCTCATAGCCGATATCCAGAACCGAGCGCTCGGTCAGTTCGGTCCGCAGACCCAGCGACAGCACCGCCTGGTTGCGGTCCAGGGCCGAGCCGGTGACCGAGAAGGCATCGCCGCCCGAGGCAAAGCGCATCGTCGATTCCGCGTTCAGATCGCCGGTGACATGCTGCCAGGCCACCGCGCCGTGCAGGTTGCTCATCCCCGCGCCCAGACCTTCGAGATCGCGGCCGAAGCGCAGACCCACGGTGGTGATGCCCTGGGTCAGGTCCTCGCCATCGACAGACAGCGCCGCCGAGCCGCCGGTTTCGGTGAAGCTGTCGATCTCCTGATAGAGGATCGCCTGACCGATGAAGGGCTCGAGGCTCGTGCTGCCGGCCCAGGTCTGATAGCCCAGCTCGACGAAGGCCTGCGCGGTCCGGGCCCAGTAATCGGCTTCGAGATCCTGACGGACACCGCCCACGGTGACGGTCCGGTCGGCCGAGACGTCATCCCAGGAGTAGCTCGCCCCCATGCGCAGCGCCATCTGGCCGAAGCTCCTGGCGGTGTAGACACCCAGCTGATAGCTGTCGGCATCGCTGTCGGCGCTGCCGTCGCGGGCATCGGTATCGACCATCCCGAAGCTGCCGAAGACACCCGTGCGCCAGCCGCCATCGGTCTCGGCATCGGCCCCGATCACGACACCGCCGGTGGTCGTTTCCATACCCGAGGCGCCGTCGCTGCCGTCAAGCTTGGACCAGCTGCCATAGGCCTGTCCCCAGACCTCGGGATCGCGGAAGAAGCTGCCCGCCTCGGCGCCATAGTAAATCGCGTTGCGGGTCACCGCCGCCGGGGCCGCGCCCGCGCCGGGGGTCAGCTGACGCATCCGGTTCACCACCAGCCGACGGGTCGGCGCGGTCGATTGCAACAGCGCCCCGGCCATGCCGGCATGGGTTTCGCCCGACAGCGCCTGATAGGTCCCGTCGACATCGCCCTCTTTGAGGAACAGCACCTTCTTGTAGAGCGGGTTGTCCTCGTCCATCGAACCGACAGCCCGCGCCGCATTCCGCGCATTGGTGTTCGATGAACCCACCACATCCTCGAAATCGGTGTCGTTGCGGGTCAGCGCCAGCAGCACCTTGGTGTCGTCGTCATAGTCGACGGTCGTGTCGAGATAGGCGAAATAGTCCGAGACCTCGGAGAATTCGCCGCTGATGCCCTGATCGGCGGTCAGGATCGTGTACCAGGTATTCACCTTGAAATCGCCCGCGGTGTCGCTTGCCAGCCGCGACACGCTCAGCGACGAGCTGCCGCCCAAGGTGACGGTGCCGCCGGTGGTGACGGTGCCGCCCGCGCCGCCGATGTTGTTGACGGCAAAGCCGGGGGCCTCGTCCTCCTCGGTGCTTTTCACCGCCAGCAAGTCCGAGCTGCCGTCGCTGGACACGGTCACCGCGTAGCTGGCACCGTCGGCGAAGCTGAGATCGCCGCCCGAAACGGTCAGCGTACTGATGCCCTTGCCACCCGGCGCCACGGTCGAGCCGTCCTGCAGGGTCACGTCCGACACGGTGCCGGACCCCGCCAAGGTTGCGCCACCCATCGCTTTGATCGCGCTATGCGTGAATGTGCCGGTATCGACCGAGAGCGTCCCGCCATGGATGTTGGTATCGCCGTCATACTCGGAATAGTCGCCGGTCAGGCTGACGGTGCCGTTATAGGCCTCGATCGCGCCGCCCCCGGTGACATCCAGCCCGAAGGTATAGTCGGTGTCGGTGATGCTAAACACGAGCGAGCCGTTGCCATTGCCAAAGGCCAGCGTCCCGGCATTCACCCTGCCCGCGTCCGACGGTTCATAGTTCCCGCCAGCGATACGGTCCCCGCCGATGATGAGCGTCCCGGTCGAGCCGCTATTCTGCGCAACGGAGATGGTGCCGTCGCAATTGCCCTTGCCACCCTCGGTGCCGACCGAAACGGTCGCGCCCCTGGACACCCTCATCGTGCCGTTGCTTCCGCCATCGACGCCGATCGCCAGACCGCCGCCGATATCGACACTTGCGCCAAGCTGGGCGATCAGCACGCCCTTCCCGCCGCGGCCGACAGTGGCGTCGTCCCGGACCGTCAGGCGCGAGGCAACGGTGTCGTTCTTGCCATCCTGTCCCGAACTGGCGACCGCGACGGTGCCACCGCCTCCCGCCTCATGGCCGACCGAAAGTTCGCCGACCGTGGCCGACGCCCCGCCAAAGATCGTGACGGCCCCGCCATTCAACCCGTCCGTGGCATCGCCGACGCTGTCATACCCGACCGTAAGAAGGGAGTCAGACATATCCAGCTCTGACCCGATACCATTGACCATGATCGTCCCGGTCTCGGTCGCCGACCCGGTGTCATGCCCCAAAGAGACGTCGTCCTGCGCCGTGACCTTGCCGCCGCCCTTGATCGACATCTTACCCTGTCCGCCATAGCCGATATAGGTCTTGCCGTTCAGTGTCACATCGGCGTCCGCTACGGTCATGACGCCGGTCGATCCCTCGCCATGGCCCAGATAGGCCGTGCCGTCGACGGCAAGCGACGCACCACCCGAGACCTCGATGTCACCAGTGCCGGAATAGCCCGCGTAAAGATCGCCGCCCACCGCGACTCTGGACCCGTTATCCCTGACAGCAAGCACGCCATAGGTGCCCTCACCGTATCCCAGCGTCAGGTCGCCCGTGCTTTCCCTTGCTTCCGGCATCTGCGTCTGGTTGCCCAGAGGCTCCGGGGCCTCGGCCTTCAGCGTCAGGGTCCCGCCATCCGAGACGGTCACGCTGCCCGAGGGATTACTTTTGGTTCCGGCCGTCGAAAAGCCGATGAAAAGCCCGTTGTCGTTCACGGTGAAGCTCGAGCCCGCGCCGTCGATGCTCAGACTGCCCTTGCCGCCTTTACGTTCGCCTTCGGTGCCCCCCATATGGACATCGGTGTTGGCGGTCACCTTGCCGCCGGTGTTCACCTCGATGGCGCCGTTGCCCATCAGGCCGACAAGAAGGTCATCGTTGAAGGTGGCTTCGGCCTTGTTGCCGACAACCAGCTTGCCGGTCGCGCCGCTGGCATAGCCCAGATCGAACTCGCCATTGGAAATGTAGGTGGAGCCCTCCCCGTCAACGGTGAAGGTCGCGTTCGAATCGTCGGTTTCGCCCACCACGACCTGGCCGTTGCTGGTGGCCTCCGAGCCGCTGAGGATGTTGAACTCGGCGGTGGTGCCCGTGTTCCGCCCCATAAGGACATTGCCGCCCAAGGTCGCGCTCGAGCCGTTTTTCAGGGTGACCTTGCCTGTGGAGCCGACGGCAAAGGCAAGCTGAAGCTCGCCGTCCGCACCGACCTTGAGGGTCCCCCTGTCGACATCGATCCGCCCGGTCGAATCCTCGCCCCGGCCAAGCTGGGTCACAGAATTGACTTCATAGGTGCCGCCATCCTCGACGTAGATCACGCCGGTCGTGCCGCCATTATAGCCGATGAATGCCCTGCCGCCCATGGTGATGTAGGTGGACCTGTCGCCGGACACGGTGAGGGTCGATTCGGTATCGCCAGCCG
>NZ_CP015420.1 GCF_001633165.1 Rhodovulum sulfidophilum DSM 1374
CCGGCGCCAGAGCCGCCCCGCGACCGTGCTGCGCTGCGGCTGATCGGCGGGCTCGCGGCGGTGTTTCTGGCGCTTCTGGGCGCGGCCGGCTGGTATGGCTGGACCGCCGGGCTGATCGGTCCGGGCAAGACCCCCGAGGGCGGGATCGAGGCCCGGTTGCCGCCGCGCCAGGAGGCGGGTCGCGCCGGGTTCCTGGCCGCCTGGCAAAGCGGGCCCTGCAGCTATCTGACCCGGGTCGAGACCGGGCCGCGCGCCGGCGTGGTCGAGCGCTACGGGCGCCAGCGCGGGGATGCGGCCACAGACAACGCCGCGCTGGCCGAGGCCTATGAGGCGCGGTTCGGCAGCCGTCCGGCGGTGCTCGACCGGCCGGTCGCCGAGGCGCAATGCGCCGTGCTCGATTTCGCCCGCAGCCTTCAGGCCCGACCCGGCCCGCTGCCGGTGCTGTCGGCAACGCCCGAGCAGGTCGCGAGCGGCGAGGAGGTGCGGGCCGCGGTCGCGGCACCCGGTCCGGCACGGCTCTGGGTGGCGCTGGTCGCGCCCGACGGGGCGGTCTACGACCTGACCGACCGGATCGGGCCGGATGGCCGCCTGCGCTTCGGCCTCAGCCTGCCCGAGGGCGCGACCGCCGCGCCGCAATTGCTGCTGGCGGTGGCGGCGACCCGGCCGCTGGCATCGGCCGCGACCGCCACCGACGGCACCCCCGCCGCGCGCCTGCTGCCGGCCGTGCTGGAGGAAATCGCCGGGCGGGGCGGCGGCGCCGGGGTCGCGGTCGCGCATCTCGAGCTGTTGCCGCCGGAACCGGCGGAAGACGGGTAGCCCCCGGACCGGGCCGGCAGGATCTCGCCGAAAATCCGGGCCGCGGCGATTGCTGCTGCTTGGAATGCCTCTATGTTGCGCTTGCGCCGAACCGGCACGATCGTAACGAGTGAGAACCATGCTGTTCGTTTCAAACGAAAACCGGCGGTCCGATGCGGCGGTCTGCCGGTCGGGGGCGGAGCTGTGACCGCTTTGCCCGCCCCGCTGCTGCTGGCCCGCTACCGGGCCCTCGACCGCCTTGCCGCCGAGGTCGGCGGACAGGTCGCGATGCGCGCGCCGGACCATCCCGAATTCAGGGCCCATGTCGCCGAGGCGCTGCTGGGGCAGGGCTACCGGATGACCGCATTCGAGCCGCTCGACGCGCAGAGCCTGTCGGTCGATCCGGCGCTGAACCTCCGGCTCGGGCGCGGGCGTCCGGTCTTTCTCGACACTCCGGCGCCGAGCCGCGAGCGGCCGCAGGCGTCCGGGCTGAGGGGGCTCGATCTCGCGGAATGCGGCTGGCCCGCGCTGTTCGAGGGGCCCAGCCCGGCCTGGGCGCTGATCGACCCGGTCTGCTGGCCCGATGCGCTGGAGCTGTTGCGCGACAGCGCGCAGGGCGCGCTTTGCCTCTATGCCACGCCCGATGCCGAGCGCCAGGCCGCCGCGCCCTGGCTGGTGCCGCTGTCGGGCCGCGATCCGGTCAGCCGCGCGCTGATGGCGCTGCCGCCCGACCGCCATGCCGGGATCTGCTTCCAGAGCCAGGCCGGGGCGATGGCGCTGCGGGCGCATTTCCGGCGCTATACCATGGCCTGGCTGCCCGGGCGCGAGGCGGCGCCGCTTTACTTCCGCTTTCACGACCCGCGGGTGCTGTCGGACATGGCCCAGGCGCTGGAACCCGCGCGTTTCGCGGGCTTCGCTTCCCCCGTACAGCGCTTCTTCCTGCCGCTTTCGCCCGAGCTGTCGCTGGCCGCGCATCTGCCCGGCGGTACGGTCGGGCCGCTTGACGATCCCGCGACGCTGCAGGGCAGACTCCTGCGGCTGGCGCCGCGCGGGCGGGCGGTGGCGCCGGGCAACCTGCATGTGACCGAGGCCGAATTCACCCGTTTCGACCGGCTCAAGCGGCAGCGCACGGCGCAGTCGGTGGCGCGCGGTCTGTACCGTTCGCTGGGGCAGGACAAGGGGCCCGAGGCCTGCCTCGAGGCGGCCGGCCACGCGATGCGGCTGGGCGAACTCCACGACATGCCGTCGCGGGCGCAGGTGGGCGCGCTGGCCCGCGCGGTGCTGTTTTTCGGCGCCGATTTCGCAGAGAGGGACAGCCGGGCCGCGGAAATTCTCGAAGATCGCCGCGCGCTGCCGTTCCAGCGCAAGGACCGGCTGCTGCGCTGGCTGGCGCTGGCGCTTGGCGAACGCGGGGGTGCGGCTCTGGCCGCGCCCGCACTCAGAACAGGACAGGGATGATGGCGGGAACGACGATGAATGCCAACGAGGCGCTGCTCTGGGCTTTGGGTTCGGACATGCCGAAGCCGCCGATGATGCTGAACACGTTGACCATGTATCCGCCGATGATCGAGGCCGAAACCTCGCCCGGGCGTCGCCGGATGCTGCAGCAGCAGCTTGATCAGGCGGTCGAGCAGGCCAACGGGCTGCGCGCCCGGGAAGAGGCCGAGGTCTTCGATCTGGCCAATGGCGGCGCGGCCTGCGACTGCGCCCCGGGCGAGCCCTGCTGCCTGAAGGAATTCGTGATCGAGGATTCCGAGGATGCCAGCCGCAAGGTGACCTGGCCCGTGGTCGAGAACGGACCGCGCACGCTGTTTCTGACCTGCAAGGACCCCTATGGCGGCCAGCCCTCGGCCAAGGCCAAGCTGAAGATCACAAGCAAGGAGGCTTGCAAGCAGGGCAGGGAGGGCGTGCCCTCGCTGCAGCCCTCGAGCTTTGCCGATGACAATTCCGTCATTCCCGACAGCGACGAGCGGATCGTCACCACCCCGTTCCAGATGCCGGCGCTGTCGGGCAAGATCCTGCCGCCCGAGGTGATCACTGCGGTCTATATTCTCGGGCTGGCGATCCAGGCCAGCACCTATCGCGGCCGGAGCCTGCCCTCGGCGGGGCCCTGCCAATGCGTGGGAATGGGGACCGGCGGTCTGCTGGTCTGCCCGCTGCCGCATGCCAAGCTCGAGGCCGAGCTCGAGGGCAGCCTCGGCATCACGATCTTCTCCAGTCGGCTGCCGTCGATGTCGGCCAAGCTGACCGGCAAGATCACCGGCGAGGTCGGCAACCAGACCCTGGAATTCGAGAAGTCCGGCGAGGCCGAGGAGAAGCAGGCCCCCGAGACCCGGGCCCAGGAAGAACAGAACGAAAGCACGCCGCTGATTTCCTTCATCGAGGACATTCAGGACGCGATGAACGGGCTCGCGGGCAGGACCCGGTCCCCGGACGCGCCGCGGGCGCCGCAACAGGACGATTTCGGCTCGTCGATCGGGATCGAGCTCAAGCTCGGGCTGAAGATCGGCAATCTGGAGCTGAAGGGCAAGGAGGCCTCGCCCGATCTGTCGCTGGCGCTGTCGGGCTGCGAGGTCACCTACGGGCTGGCGGTGACCGGCAAGATGGACCTTCTGGACCTGTTCCTGTCGCGCTTCCCCAGGGGCCCCGAGATCCGGCGGCGGCTGGCAAATTCCGACAACGCGGTTTCGGCCAGCGCCGAGTGCTTCATAAAGGTCGGCGGCGAGGGCGATCTTAGTTATGGCATCGGTGATATCGGGTCTCTCACCATCGGCAACCCCGACGACTGGGAAGCCCGCTTCGAGGAGATCGAGCAGACCTTCGCCGCAAAGGCGAAAATCACGGGCAAGATCAAGGCTGCCGCCCGTCTCGACGCGGATATGTGGTTTTTCAAGGCCGAGGCCTCGGCCGGCGCAGAGGTCAGCACTGGCTGGCATTTCGGCGGCCGCGTGGTCCGGGGGGCAGAAGGCAGCCGCAAGACCGAGAGGCTCTACTATTTCGAGGGCGTCATACTCAGGGCCTATGCCAGGTTCGAGATGTCGGTGACGGAGGAGGCCGAGGACAGCCTCGACCAGTTCGGGCATAGTACCGTGTCTTCGACATCGACCAAGGGCAGCGTGACGGCGACGACGAATGCCGCCGAACCGGATGTCGTCGTTGAGCTTATGGAGCCGGAGGGAGAGGAAGATGGATGGACGTGACACCGGACCGAACCGGCGGCGCTTTCTGGCATCCGCGCTGGGTGCCGCCGCAACGTCCGGCACTCCCGCAATTCTGATGGCGAAGGACAACATGACTGGCGCACCGAAGAACAACTACTCGCTTTCCTGTTTCGCCCGGAACGCAACGGTCGAGCTTTACGTGAACGGCGCTCCGACGGCGCTTCATACCTCGCTCAAGGACATGGCCTGGACGTTCTTCGTGCCGGATTTCCTGCGCGACGGTGCAAACCGGATCGACATCGCCTATGAGCCTCTCAACCCAGAGGAGCGAAACTACACCCCCAATCCGGATGTCGCGATCCAGGCGGAACTGGCGCAGGGGCGAGAGGAACCAGCCATCCTGTTCAATGCCAGCTACGACATGGAGGAGGGGCGTCTTGCCCCCCGCGAGACGGAGATCTTCAGCGGCATTCCGGTCCGCCGCGACGCGGGCAGCATTTCCCGGGTCCGGGCGGGGTCCGAGGAACCCTTCGTGATCCGGTCCGGCAAGGGCAACGCCACACGTCCCGAATACACTCGGATTCTGGGCGTCGAGTTCCAGATCGACGATCCGTCGCTGCGCGATGTCGCCTGGGCCGGAACGGAGCCGCTGACCGACACGCCCGAGATGCGCGAGGCGCTCTGGCAGGCGATGGCGCAGCTGTATCAGGCGGTGGAACGAAAGGATCGGGCGGCCTTCGTCGAGATCGCCCGGCCGTATCTTTCGCGGCTGGCTTACATTCTGGGCAAGCCCGACGCAGAGGCGGCGGCGGCAATGATTCTCGAATCTGCGCCATGGGCGTCGGACAAGGTCGCCAGCCTACGCCCGCTCATGTCGCGGCAAGAGGCCAGAGACGCAGCACTGCTTTTCGGCTCGGACCGGCGGCTGGTCTGTTTTGCCGATCACCGGCTGACCGCGCTCGATGCCGAAGGCGATTTCCTTGCGGCGCTTCCGCTTTATTTCGCCCGTCAGCCGGGCGGCCCGTTGCTCGTCAGTTTCTCGCGGCACATGAAGTGAAGCCTGCCGCCCGGGCCGTTGCGGCCCCGCCTGGACCGACCGTGCCGGAACGCGGCCGATCAGATGCCAGCCGCCGCCATTTCCTCGCCACCGCGATGGGCATGGCGGCGCTGTCGGGGGGCGCGGCGCGGCTTCTTGCGGGCCCCGCGACCGGGGCGGCCCCGAAGAATGCCTATTCCCTGATCTGCATGGGGCATCATGCGGTTCTGGAGGTCTATCTGAACGGCGCGCCCACCATCCTGCATGCCAGCCCCGAGGATCTGGTGTTTTCCTTCCCGGCGACCGAGCTGCTGCGCGACGGCGCGAACCGGCTGGATGTGGTCTATGAACCGCTCGATGTCGAGAAGCGCAGCTATACGCCCACGCCCGAGGTCGCGGTGCAGATCCAGCTGTCGCAGGGGGGCGTCGGCGAGGCCACGCTGTTGAACGCGCGCTACGGCATGGAGGAGGAACGGCTGGTGCCGCAGCCCCGCACCGTGTTCAGCGGCCGCCCGGTGCAGCCGGATCTGGGCACCATCTCGCGACCCCGGCCCGAGGCCGAGCAGCCCTTCTCGATCTGGTTCGGGGACGGCAAGCCCTCGCGCGAATTCACCCGGATCGTTCCGGTCGAGTTCCGCCTCGACGACCCGCCGCTGGGCGATGTGGCCTGGGCCGGGACCGAGCCGCTGGAGGATGACGAAGACACCCGCGACGCCCTGTGGCAGGCGATGGCGCGGCTGCACGGCGCCGTCGAACGGCGCGACCGCAACGCCTTTGTCGAGATAGCGCGGCCCTATCTGGCGCGGATGGCGCGGATCTGGGGAAGCCCGATGCGGGGGCGGCGGCGGATACGATCCTGGCCAAGGCGCCCTGGGCGTCGGAGCGCGCCGCGGGGATGGTGCCGCTTCTCGACCGGCAAGAGGCGCGGAGCGCCACGCTGGCCTTCGGCTCGGACCGGCGGCTGGTCGAGTTCTCGGATCGCCGGGTGGCCGCGACCAATGCGGGCGGCGAGATCCTGTCGGCCCTGCCGCTCTATTTCGCGCGCCGTCCGGGCGAGCCATTTCTGGCCTGTTACTCGCGGGACATGAATATCGGTCTCTAGCGCGTCGGACCGGGGCAAGCTGCGCGACAGCGTAAACCGCCCCGGCCGACGTCCTGTCCTGGGCGGAGCCCTCGCTGCGGCGGCTTCGGCGGGGCCGCCGTCGCGTCTTGCGGCACAGGGCAGGGGCCCGAGCGCACCGCAAAAGGACTTTCCTGTCTTTGCTGCCGGTCTATTTCGCGCGGCAACCCGGCGGGCCGTTCCGTGTCTGTTTCTCGTGACAGATGAAATCACGGCTCCGGCCAATGCGTGGGGCCGCCTTCCGGGTCCTCTGCCCCTGCAGGAGACCGCGCGCGGGGCCGAACAGGGTGGATCCGGTTTCCAAACCGCTCGATCGCGAGAACCGCAGCGATAATCGTGGCTGGAGGATTAATACATAATCATGATTATCAGCTCTCTGCAGCCTGCCCTAAATAAATGCCTCCCGCATTTCCGGGCGAGGAATGCCCCGCCCTCTTCCCGAGAGCGAGCCCCCGGGGGGGGCGGGGCGTGAGATCGGGCCGGTGGGACCGGTACTCATGTCAGCCGGGGCACCTGACCCCAGAGACCGGGGGCCTATTCGCCCTCGCCGCTTTCGCGCGCGCTCTGACGGTCGCGCAGTGCCGGGCGGAGCCGCAGGAACCAGACGAACAGCCCGGTCAGCACCAGCAGCGCGGCGCTGGCGGGGCTGGTGAGGAAGATCGTCGGGTCGCCCTCGGACACGATCAGCGAGCGGCGCAGGAATTCCTCGAAATAGGGGCCGAGGATCACGCCCATCAGCGCAGGCACAACCGGATAGCCGAAACGGCGCATCAGGAAGGCCAGAACCCCGATCGCCAGCGCCATCCACATCTGGAACACCGACCAGGACGAGGCGAAGACCCCGACCATCGAGACCAGCGCGATGAAGGTGTAAAGCAGGCCGCGATTGATCTGGCTGAGCCGCAGATAGACCGGCCCGAAGGCCAGCACCGACAGGAAGACCAGGATCGAGGACACGAAAAGCGCGGCGAACATCGGCGCGATCTCGATGAAGTTCGACCCCAGAAGCGCGGGCCCCGGCACCAGCCCGTGCAACAGCAGGACGCCGAAGATGATGGCGGTGACCGCATCGCCCGGAATGCCCATGGTCAGAAGCGGAATGACCGCGCCGCCGCACATCGCGTTATTGGCGGTCTCGGAGGCCGCGAGCCCCTCGTAGGATCCCTTGCCGAAGGCCTCGGGACGGCGCGCCGTGCGCTTGGCCTCGGCATAGGCGATGAAGGAAGCCATCGAGGCGCCGCCGCCCGGAAGCATGCCGATCACGACGCCGATCACCGCGCTCTTGGCATAGGCGACCGGGCCGACCTCGCGGATCCGGGCGCGCGCGGGCAGGAAATCGCGGCGCCGGGGCGCGCGGACCTGCGCCACCCGGTCGGCCCGGGTCATCGCCGAGGGCGTCGCCGCCTGCGCGATCAGCTCGCAGACCGCGAACAGCCCGATCACCGCGGGCAACAGCCCGATGCCCTCGATCAGGTGATAGCTGCCGAAGTCGAACCGGCCCTCGGGCACCATCGGGTCGATGCCCACGGTCGAGATCATCAGCCCCAGCACCATCGCCGCAATGGCCTTCGACAGCGACCCCGACGAGACGATGGTGACGGTCACGATCGCCATCAGCACCAGCGAGAACTTGTCGGGGGTCTGGAACAGCAGCGCCAGCGAACTGACCGGCTGGGCCAACGCGATCAGCACCACCGCGCCGATCAGACCGCCAAGCGCCGAGGAGAAGGCGCTCATGCCCAAGGCCTGCGGCCCCTCTCCGCGCTTCATCAGCGCATGCCCGTCCAGCGTGGTGATCGCGCCCGAGGGCGCGCCGGGGATGTTCAGCGTGATGCCGGTGATCGAGCCGGAATAGATCCCGGCCATGTAGATCCCGGCCACCATGACCAGCGCGTCGGTCACCTCCATGCCGAAGGTGAAGGGCAACAGAAGCGCGATGGCCAAGGTCGCGGTCAGGCCCGGGATCGCCCCGAACACCAGCCCCAGCAGGAAGCCTCCGATCAGGTGCAGGAAGGTGGCGGGATGGGCGAGGGCCAGGAACCCCTGGGCGAGATCGGCCAGCATCTCAGAAGCCCCAGACCGGCAGCGTCAGGCCGAACAGCCGGTCGAAGAACAGCCAGCCGAAGCCCGTCACCCCGGCCGCGACCGGCAGCGCCACCAGCACCGAGCGGCCCCAGCGCCCGCTATCCTCGACATTGAAGTAAAACGCGATGGCGAAGCTGTAGAGCGCGGCCGAGATCGCATAGCCCAGCCAGACGAAACCGATCACGAAAAGCGCCGTCGCGCCGATGGCGAAAAGTGGCCCCAGCACCGGCAGCAGCCCGGTATCGGCCGCCTCCCCCGAGCCTTCGGCGCGGCGGGCGCGGAATTCCGAGATCAGCACCCGGGCCAGCAGACCGTAAAGCGCAAGGCAGAGCAGCGCGGGCAGGAAGGCCGGGCCCGGCTCGCCGGCGGCGAAGGGCCGCGACATCTGCAGCACCTGCCAGCCATAGACGGTATTGGCCAGCGCAAGGCCGAGCGCGAACAGGATCTGGCCGTTTCTGGGTCCGGTCATGTCGGTCTCCCTGTGGCCGGTCTTCCGGCCGGTCGAAGGCGGATCCCTGGCAATCCGGGCCCCGCGCGCCCCGGAGGACTGGGGGTTGGGGACTGGGGGCTGAGGGCTGGGGCTGGCCGGGGCGCTACTTCTGCAGCACGCCCTCGGCCACCAGCTCGTCGATCAGGGCGAAGGCCTTTGCTTGCGCGGCCTTCACATAGGCCGCCGTCGCCTCGGCATCCATCCAATGCGCGCCCATCGCGGATTTCTCGGCCGCCTGCTGGAATTCGGGCAGATCGAACACCGCGGCAAAGCCCGCCTCGAGCGCGGCGCGCTTGTCGGCATCGACCCGGGCCTGGGTCGCGACCAGCCGGAAGCTGCCCCAGACCACGTCATAGCCCGAGTCGCGGAAGGTCGGCACCTCAGGGAATTTGGGGTCGCGCTCCTCGGACATCACCGCCAGCACCCGGGCCTGACCGGCCTGCACCGCGGCATAGGCGGCCGAGATGCTCGAGGACATCGCGTCGACCTCGCCCGACAGCAGCGCCTCGCGCTCGGGGCCCGAGCCCTTGGGATAGGGGATATGCTGCACGTCGATCCCGGCCTCCTTGGCGAAGTCGAGCGCGGGCAGGTGCCAGACGCCGCCGGTGCCGACATTGGCGATCTTCAGCGTGCCGGGCGCGGACTTGGCGGCGGCGACGAAGTCGTCGAGCGTAGCGTAAGGCGCGTCGGCACGCACGATCAGCGCGGTCGGATGCACGGTGACCGAGCCCAGATAGGCCAGCTGGTCGGTGTCATAGCCCGGTACCAGTTCGTAATAGGGCACGGTGATGACGCTGTCCCAGGTCAGCGAGCCGATGGTATAGCCGTCGGGCCGGGCCTTCATCAGCCTGAGCGTGCCGATGCCGCTTTGCGCGCCGGTCACGTTCTGGGTGTTGATGCCGGTGCCGAGGGTCTTCTCGGCGAAGCTCATGAACTGGCGCATGACGGTGTCGGTGCCGCCGCCCGCGCTCCAGGGCATGATATGGGTAAGGTCCTTCTCGGGAAACTCGGCGGCCGCCGGGGCGGCCAGCGGCAGCGCCAGCGCGGCGGCGGCCAGAACGGCGCGGGACAGCATCGTCCGGCGCAGGATCGGGCGGCGCAGGATCGGGCGGCGCAGCATCGGGCGGGTCAGGGTCAGGATCTTCATGGCGTCGTCTCCGTGTTGGTGGCGGCGTTAGGGCGGCGCGTTTTCCGCGCTCTGCGCTCGGTATCGGGTGGGATGTCAGGTGAAATAGGGCAGTTTCTTCTTCCTGGCCGCGCGCACCCAGGAGGGCACGAAGGGCACGATCCTGTCCTGCGAAGGCACGCGGATCTCGATGAAGCTGGCGCCCTCATGGGCGATGGCCGCGCGCAGGGCGGGCTCGATCTCGGCATCGCTCTCGATCCGCGCGGTCTGGAAGCCAAAGCCCTCGGCCACCTTGACATAGTCGACCGCGCCGAAATCGGTGCTCCAGGGTTCGTCGACATCGTCGAGCAGGATCGCCTCGCCCCGGATCCAGCCATAGGTGTCGTTGCGGGTCAGGATCACGGTGATGTTCTTGCCGCTGCGCCGGACGGTCTCGAAATCGCCCAGCACGAAGGCCAGCGAGCCGTCTCCGGTCAGCGAGATCACCGGGCCCTCGGCGGCGAAGGCCGCGCCGATCCCGGCCGGCACCGAATATCCCAGCGCGCCCATCGAGTAGTTGGTCAGATAGCGCCGCCCCGGCTCGCGCACCGACAAAAGCGCCGAGGGGTAGATCGCGGCGACGCCGGGCTCGGCGGTGACGATGGCCCCGGGCGGCAGCAGCGCATCGAGCGCGCGGGTCAGCTTGACCGGCGAGATCGTGCCCTCGGGCATCGGGGTGTTCGAGTTGAAGACCGCGTCGAGTGCGGTGCGCTTCATCTCGGTCAGATCGAGCCGCGGCCGGTCGAGCCCCGGATGCTCGGCCCGGATCGTCTCGGCCATGTAGGCCAGCGTGGCGCGGGCATCGCCCACCATGCCGACCTTCAGCGGGAAGTTGTTGCCGACATGGGCCTCGGCGATGTCGAGATGCAGGAAGGTCTTGGTCGCCGGGTCGCCATACAGCGTCCAGTGATCGGTCGAGCTGGAATCGGTATTGGTGCCGACGAAGAAGACGGTATCGGCCGATTTGGCATAATCATTGGCATAGCCCATGCCGCCCCGCGCGCCGATCACCCGGAGCGCCAGCGGATGGGTCTCGGCCATCAGCCCCTTGCCGGGCGTCGTGGTCGCCACCGGGATCTGCAACAGTTCGGCCAGATCCTGCACCTCGGCCGAGGCCTTCGAGATCAGCGCGCCCTGGCCGCAGACGATCAGCGGCCTTTCGGCTGCCAGCAGCACGTCGATGGCCGCGCGGATCCTGCCGTGATCGGCCACCGGGCGGTGCGCCGGGTATTCGCTGTATTCCGGCTGGGCATAGAGATCCGCGATTTCGGCGGTGTCATGGAAGATGTTGATCGGCACCCGGATATGCACCGGCGCGGGCCGGCCCGAGGTCGCCACCCGGAACGCCCGCCGCATCAGGATCGGAATGTCCTTCACCGAGGTCAGGTAAAAGGATTCCTTGCAGATGCTGGCATAAAGCGCGGTCTGGTCGATGCCGGTCAGCCCGTGCTTCTTGTCCTGGTTCACCGGGATGTCGGAACTGAAGAAGATCACCGGAACCGAACTCAGCCAGGCTTCGGCGATCCCCGGGGTGCAATGGGTGACGCCCGGGCTCGGGGCTTCCAGCACGGCCGGGCGGCCGGTGACCTTGGCATAGGCCTCGGCGGCGTAAGAAGCGGTGCGCTCGTCGCGGGTCAGCACGAATTCGATGTCGGAATGGGCGCGCCATTCCTTGTACCAGCCGATGGTGGTCTCGCCCGGCAGGCCGAAGACATGGGTCACGCCATGCAGCTCCAGCATCTTCAGGATGACCTGCGCCCCGTTCATGGTCCGCGTCACTTGCCTCTCCTGCCCGTCCAGTCCTGCGCCGTCCATCCCTGCCGTCCCTCCCTGCCGATGCATCCCTGACCCGGCATGGCCCGCCGGTCTTTCGCCGGGAGGCCCGCGCCTCGGGTTGCCTCGCTGCGACATGCTCTGCCACGGTATGCTTTGCTGTATACAGGGTGATACACAGGCCGGAACGCAAATCAATTGTTTTTCTGCCCGGGGCCCCTATTGTGGATCCGCGCCTCTTCTCTTTTCGGACGGACCCATTGAAATGACCAAAAAATCGGCATGTTCGGTTGAAAGAGCCTATCGGATGCTCAAGGAGATGGCCGCAACCTATGCCTTCAAGCCGGATTCGCGGCTCAATGAGGGGGTGCTGGCGCGCCAGCTTGAAACCAGCCGCACGCCGCTGCGCGAGGCGTTGAACCGGCTCGCGGCCGAAGGGTTTCTGGTGTTCCGCCCCGGTCAGGGCTTCTTCTGCCGCTCGCTGACGCCGGGCGAGATCATGGATCTCTACGAGGCCCGCGCCGCGATCGAATGCGAGGCCGCCAAGCTCGCCGCGCGCCGCGCCGATCCGCAAGAGCTGGACGCGCTCGAGGCGTTTCTCGAGGCCTCCTGCGCCGATTACCAGCCCGGCACCTCGCCGGTCGAGCTGGTGCGGCTCGACGAAGACTTCCACATGCGGCTGACCGCCTTGTCGGGCAATGCCGAGCTGAGCCGCCTGTTGGAAAACGTCAATGGCCGCATCCATTTCGTGCGCCTGATCGACCTGCGCACGCTCAGCCAGCGCGACGGGCCCGAGGTCGTCACCACCGCCCCGCATCGGCGGATCCTGGAGGCGGTGCGCGCGCGCGATCCCGAGGCGGCGCAGAACGAGATGCGCGGCCATATCGAGCGCCGGCTCGAAGCCATCACCGAGAATGTGCGGAACGCCTTCGCCGAGCTTTACGCGCCCTGATCCGGGCCCACCGGCTCGCCCGGCGCATCGCGGCGGCCGATCTCGGCCACGACCAGCCGCATCTGGGTGCAGAAGGCATCGATCAGGCTGGCCTTGGGGCTGTCATCGCGGGCGAGGATGCCGACCGGCCGCCCGGCCAGGCTGGGGATCGCGATCTCGCGCACCGCGACCGGGTTCGGCGCGGGCACGCAGCGCCTCGGCACCACCGCGACGCCGAGGCCATGATAGACCATGGTCGAGATCATCTGGATCCCGTCAAGCTCCATCGCCTCGTTGACGGTGATGTCCTCGCGCACCAGCCAGTCGTCGATCAGCTGCCCCGACCAGAGCGAGCGGCTGATCCGGATGAAGGGATAGGTCTCGAGGATCTCGCGCGGATCGTCGAGCGGGCAATCCTCGGCGGTCAACAGGTGGAACGGCTCTTCGGTGACGGTGTGAAACAGCAGCCGCGAGCCCAGCACCGGCGGCCGCCCGATGAAGGCCGCATCCAGCGCGCCGCGATCGACTGGCGCCACCAGATTGGCCGAATGGGCGGGCGCGGCCTGGATATGCAGGTCGGGATAAAGCGCGCGCATCCGCTTCATCGCATGCGGCACCGCCCCGGTCATGGCGGTGAACATCGCGCCGATATTCAGCGTGCCGGTGATGGTGGCCTCGCCCCGCGCGGTGCGGCGCAGCTCGTCATAGGCGGCCAGAACCTCGATCGCCTTGGGCACCATCAGCCGACCGCGGGCATTCAGCTCGGGAATGCGCCGCCGCCGGTCGAAGATCTCGACGCCCAGATCCTCCTCGAACTGCTTCATCTGCAAGGAGACCGCCGAGCGGGTCAGATGCTCGCTGGCGGCGGCGGCCGACAGGCTGCCATGGCGCGAGATCGCGACGAGGGTCTTCAGGCGGCGGATCGACATGGCAGGGCTCCGCGAAGGGGCGGCAAGGTTTGCGCGGGGTTTCAGACGCTTGGCGGATCCGCGCCGAAAGCACCGCCGAGGCCCGCCTTATCGCAAGATTTCCTTGACAGAAAGGTAAAAATTACTCGCTTGCGTAAACCTATTTTGACTGGATAGCGTGCGGCCAGCGTGGCGTACCGTCGTACACGGCCCGTCGCGTCCGACATATTCCGAACTTTCGAGGACGTGCCAGACTCGATCTCCGCAGCGCGGGGTTCGCGGTCACGGCATGAGCAGAGATGAACAGAGCCGACCCCCAGACCGCCGCCAGACCCGCCCCAGACCCCGTCAGCCGCCGGATGCGCGACACCAAGCCCTCGGCCTCGCTGGAGGCGGCGCAGCTGGCGCGGGACCTGCGCGGCCAGGGCCGCCGGGTGATCTCGCTGGCGACCGGCGAGCCCGATTTCCCGACCCCCGACCATATCAAGGCCGCCTGCGTCACCGCACTGGCCGAGAACCGCACCGGCTATCCGCCGGTTCAGGGCATCCCGGCGCTGCGCGAGGCGATCTGCCAGAAGTTCCACCTCGACAACGATCTCGATTACCGCGCCAGCGAGGTGATCGTCGCCAATGGCGTCAAGCAGATCATCTTCAACGCGCTGGCGGCCAGTCTCGAACCCGGGCAGGAAGTGCTGATCCCGGCGCCGGGCTGGGTCAGCTATTCCGAGATGGCGCGGCTGAATGGCGGCGTGCCGGTATGGCTCGAAACCCGCTGGGACGACAATTTCCGGCTGCGCCCCGAGGCGCTCGAGGCCGCGATCACCGAGAATACCCGCTGGCTGATCCTCAACAATCCCTGCAACCCGACCGGCACCATCCTGACCGAGGCCGAGATCCGCGCCCTGGCCGAGGTGCTCGAGCGGCATCCGCAGGTGATGGTGCTGAGCGACGATATCTACGAGCATCTGCGCTATGGCAGCGCGCCCTATTTCACCATCGCCCAGACCTCCGAGGCGATGAAGGCCCGGACCCTGACCGCCAATGGCGTCTCGAAAGCCTGGTGCATGACCGGCTGGCGGGTCGGCTTCGCGGCCGGGCCGCAGGCGCTGATCGATGCGATGCGCACCTATCAGGGCCAGACCACGGGCGGCGTGATGCATCCCGCGCAATTCGGCGCGCTGGCGGCGCTGACCGGCTCGCGCTGCTTCATGGGCCCCAATCTCGAGGCCTTCCGCGCCCGTCGCGCGCTTGGCGTCCAATTGATCAATGAAACCGAAGGCCTGTCCTGCCACGCCCCCGACGGCGCCTTCTATCTGTTCGTCAACTGCGCGCCCCTGATCGGCGCCACAAGGCCGGATGGCGGCACCATCGCCAGCGATGCCGACCTGACCCGCTATTTCGTCGAGGAGGCCGAGGTGGTCTGCGTGCCGGGCGCCGCCTTCGGACTGTCGCCCTTCTTCCGGATCTCGTTTGCCTGCGGCATCGAGGTGCTCGAAGAGGCCTGCCTCAAGCTGCGCGCCGCCGTGGCCAGACTTACGCCCGCCAAGGAAGGACCCTCCGCATGAGCTTCGACTGTTCGGTCGCCCCCGTGAACCATCCGCTGAGTGCCGAATTCGCCGCCGGGTTCAACGATATCCCGGCGCCGGTCGCCAATGACTGCTATGGTCGCCGCAACATCATGGATGCGGGGATCAAGCCGATCGCCAAGGGCATGCATCTCTGCGGCCGCGCCGTCACCGTGGCGATGCCGCCCGATGACAACCTGATGCTGCATGCGGCGCTGCATGCGGCCGAGCCGGGCGACATCATCGTCGCCTCGACCTCGAACGACCGCCATTCGGGCGTCTGGGGCGAGCTGATGACCCGTGCCGCCATGGCGCGCGGCCTCGGCGGGCTGGTGCTGGACGGCATGTGCCGCGACAGCGCCTGGATCGCCGAAAGCGGGTTCCAGCTTTTCGCCCGCGGCACCTGCGCCCGCGGTTCGCGCAAGCTCGGGCCCGGCCATGTGAACATCCCGGTCGCGGTCGGCAATGTCGTCGTCCATCACGGCGACATCATCATCGGCGACGATGACGGGGTGATGGTGGTGCCCGCCGCCGATGCCGCCGCGCTGCTGCCGCTCTGCCGCGACAAGCTGGCCAAGGAGGGCGCCCGGATCGAGGCCATCGCCTCGGGCTCGCCCAAACCCGGCTGGCTGATGCCCGCTCTGGAAAAATGGAACGTGGCGTGACGGCGCCTTAACCGTCCCGTCCGATAAGACGCAACAAGGAGAGACCCATGAAACGCATCACCGCCTCTTTGGCCGCGATCGGGCTTCTGGCCGGAACCGCCGCGCTGGCCGATTATCCCGAAAAGCCCATCACCATCGTCGTGCCCTACGGCGCCGGCGGCGGCAGCGACATCATGGTGCGCACGGTTGCGCCCTATATCGAGAAATACCTGGGCGACGATGCCAAGATCGTGGTCGAGAACCGCACCGGCGCCTCGGGCATCATCGGCTGGCAGGCAGTGCATGACGCCAAGCCCGACGGCTATACCATCGGCGTCATCACCACGCCGTCGATCGTGACCAAGCCGATCGAGGGCAAGGCCGAGTTCACCTGGCAGGACTTCACCATCATCGCCAACATGGTCACCGACCCGGCGGCGCTGAATGTCAAGAAGGGCAGCCAGTTCGAGGATGTCACCGGTCTGGTCGACTATGCCAGGGAAAATCCCAAGGTCGTGACCATGGCCACCGGCAATTTCGGCGGCGACGACCATCTGGCCGGGCTGCAGCTTGAAAAGCTGACCGGGGCCGAGTTCACCTTCGTGCCCTTCCCCGGCGTCGCCGCGCGCAACGCCACCATGGGCGGCCATGTCGCGGTCGGCAGCTTCAATCTCGGCGAGGCGGTCAACTATCAGGAATCGATCGACATTCTGGGCATCATGGCCGACGAACGCTCCGAGCTCGCGCCCGATGTGCCGACCCTGAAGGAACAGGGCTTCGACGTCATCGCCTCGTCGCAGCGCGGTTTCGCCGGACCGAAGGGCATGCCCGAAGAGGCGGTCGAGAAACTCTCCGCGGCCATCGCCCAGGCGGTCAACGACCCCGATTTCCGCAAGGACGCCCAGAACCAGGGCGTGGTGCTCGACTTCGCCGACAGCGCCGATTTCACGGCCCAGCTCGACGCCTTCGACAAGGCCATGCGCAAGATCTGGGCCGAAAGCCCCTGGCTTCAGTAACCCCGTCGAAAGGACATCATGAAATCCATCCATAATGATGTCGTTCTGGGAACGAGCGTGGCGATTCTCGCCGCGCTCGGCATTCACAGGGCGCTGGGGTTCGGGGCCGATGCCCGCGTCTTTCCCCTTCTGATACTTGGCCCGACAGTGGTGCTTGGCCTCGTCATCGCCGTCCGCGGCCATCTGAAACAACGCCGGACCGGCGACAGTCCCGATTTCTTCGCCAGCCCCGGCCGCTTCGCGCTGGTCGCCATCGGCATGGCCCTGGCCCTGGTCGGGCTGAGATACCTGGGCTTTCTCACCACATCCGCGGTGACGATCCCGGTTCTGGCGGCCGCGCTCGGCTATCGGCGGCCGCTGCCGATTCTCGCCACCACCGCGGGCTTTATCGCGATGGTCTATATCGTCTTCATCCAGATCCTCTCGCGCCCGCTGCCGGCCGAGATCTGGACCCGGCTCGGAGGCAGCTGAGATGGACCTGTTTTCCCCGCTTCTCGACGCGCTGCCGGCGGTTCTGACCTTCCCCAACCTGCTGGCCATGATCGGCGGCGTGCTGGTCGGGATCGTCGTCGGCTCGCTGCCCGGGCTGACCGCGACCATGAGCATCGCGGTCCTGCTGCCGCTGACCTTCACCATGGACCCGCTGGTCGCGCTCGGCATGATGGCCGGCATCTATAACGGCGCCATGTATGGCGGCGCGATCCCCGCGATCCTGTTGCGCATCCCCGGCACCCCCGCCGCCATCGTGACCACCTTCGACGGCTATCCGCTGGCCCAGCAGGGCCGCGCCGGATATGCGCTGCAGGTCGCGCTGCTGTCCTCGGCCTTCGGCGGCATGATGAGCGCCATCGCGATGATGATCCTGGCGCCGCCGCTGTCGCTGGTGACGCTGGCCTTCGGCCCGCCCGAGGTGTTCTGGGTCGGCATCTTCGGCATGGCCGCGGTCGCGGTCTTTCTGGGCGAGGACATGCCCAAGGGCTTTCTCTCGGCGCTGATCGGGCTTTTCATCGGCATGATCGGGCTCGATCCGGTGATGTCGACCGACCGCTTCACCTTCGGCCGGCTCGAGCTTGAATCGGGCATCGACATCGTGGTGCTGATGGTCGGGCTCTACGCCATCCCGCCCTGTCTCGAGATGGCCGAGGATACCGCCAAGGCCATGGGCACGCGTATGAAGCTGGAATTCCAGCCCTTCCTGAAGACCATCCGCGAGATCCCGCGCTACTTCAAGATCTGGAGCTGGGCCTATCTTTACGGCATCTTCGTCGGGCTCCTGCCCGGTGCCAGCGGCAGCTTCGTCTCCTTCCTGGCCTATGAGCGCGCCAAGCGGATCTCGAAGGACCCCGACAGCTTCGGCAAGGGCAATCCCGAGGGCATCGCCGCCTCGGAATTCGGCAACAATGCCGACAATGCGGCGGCGCTGATCCCGACCGTGACGCTGGGCATTCCCGGCAGCTCGGTCGCGGCGGTGATCATGGGCGGGCTGCTGGTCCAGGGGCTGCAACCCGGCCCCGACCTGTTCCGCAACAGCGCCGACATCATCTACGGCTTCATGATCCAGATGTTCCTGACATCGCTGATCCTGATCCCGCTGGGCGGGTCCTTCGCCACCAATCTCTTCGCCCAGGTGCTGCGGATCCCGCGCCCGCTGCTGATCCCGCTGATCATCTGCCTCAGCATCGTCGGCGCCTATTGCGTGCAGAATTCGCTGTTCGATGTCTGGCTGATGTTCGGCTTCGGCCTGCTGGGCTATGTCATGAGCAAGACCGGCCTGCCGCTGGCGCCGGTGGCGCTGGGGGTGATCCTCGGGCCGCTGATCGAAAGCAACCTGCGGCTGTCGCTGCTGCTGGATGTGCGCAACGAACATATCCTGTTCACCCGGCCGATCTGCATGGTGCTGATCGCGCTTCTGGTCCTGACCACGGTGCTGCCGCCGGTCTGGAAGTATATCCAGGCCCGCCGCGCGCGCGAGGCCTGAGCAGACAGGCCCCGGGTCTCCCCCCATCCCGGGGCCGTTCCCCGGGCGCTGCCGTTTCAGGCGGCGCCCGGATCAGGTCGCCTCAGCGCCCGTTTCAAGCTGGCCCAGAAACGCCGTCGCCACATGCGAGCGCGCCCGCCGCGCCGGTTCCAGCAGGTAAAGCGACCGCCACAGCCCCAGATCGGCGACCGGCACGAAGCGGATCGCCGGATCGCCGAACAGCCCCACCGCCGCCTTCGGCATCAGGGCCACCCCCAGCCCGGCCCGGATCATGCACAGCTGCGCGATGGTCGAATGGGCCTGCAGGCGGGTCTCTTTCAGGGCCTCGGGCAGGGCCGCGGCGCCTGCCAGCAATTGCCGCGTGCCGGTCTCGGCCGACAGCGTGATGACCTCGGCCGGGTCGATCTCGGACAAGGCCACCGCCTCGCGCCCGGCCAGCCGGTGCGCCGCCCCGCAGGCCAGCCCGAACGGATCGCGCCGCAGCTCGGTCTGGGTCAGGTCGGGGCTTTGCCGTGCACGCCCGGCCACCGCCAGATCGAGTGTGCCGTCCGAGACGAGCCCCGCCAGCCGCTCGGCCACATCGTCATGCAGAAGGCAGGAAATCCCCGGATGGGCGGCCCGGAACCGCGCCAGCGCGGGCCCCACCAGATCGCCGATGGCCGAGGGCGCGGCGCCCACCGCCAGCCGCCCCTCGCTCAGCCCCGCCTGCGCCCGCATCCGCCCCAGCGCCCGGTCGAGATCGGCCAGAACCGGCGCGGTTTCCTCGAGAAAGGCCAGACCCAGCGGCGTCGGCTGCGGCGGCCGCATCCGGCGGTCGAAGAGCGGCGCGCCGGCCTCGGCCTCGGCTTGGCGCACGGTCTCGGTCAGGGCCGAGGGCACGACCCCCAGCGCCTCGGCCGCCCGCGCGAAACTGCCATGCGCCCGGATCGCATGCAGCGCCCGAAGATGGCGGAGCGTGATATTCAGATTTTCCGAACCTAGCTTCATGTCTTTCCATTTTTACGAAGCCCGGATCTGTGGTTCAAGATCCCCCGACCCCAAGACATCGCGAAAGGCCGCCATGACCGATCAAAGCCCGCCTGCCCTCACGACCGCGCTGCGCGCCGCCGGGTTCCGGGGCGAGATCGAGACCGACCGGGCGCTTTGCAGCGCGATGTCGACCGACAATTCGGTCTATCAGGTGATGCCCGATCTGGTCGTGGCGCCGATGGATGCCGCCGACATGGTCACGCTGGAACGGGTCATGGCCGAGCCGCGCTTTGCCCACCTCCCCGTCACCGCGCGGGGCGGCGGCACCGGCACCAATGGCCAGAGCCTCAGCCGCGGGGTCATCGTCGACACCCGCCGCCACATGACCCGGCTGCTGGATTTCGACGCCGCCGCAGGCTGGGCCGATGTCGAACCGGGGATGGTGCTGGACGATCTGAACGAGCGGCTGCGCCCGCATGGCGTGTTCTTCGCCCCCGAGACCTCGACCTCGACCCGCTGCACCATCGGCGGCATGGTCTCGACCGATGCCTCGGGCAAGGGCAGCCGGGTCTATGGCAAGACCTCGGACAATATCCTCGGGCTCGAGATCGCCCGGCCCGAGGGCCTGCTGTCAGGCCTTGCGCCCGCCCCCGACTGGGCCCGCACGATGCTGGACGCGGCCGAAACCGCCGCCCGGTCGGGGCGCGCGGCCTTCATCGCGGCGACGCCCCGGCTCAACCGCCGCTTCACCGGCTACGATCTGGAACGGGCCTGCCCCGAGCCGGGCGGCTTCGAGTGGTGGCGGCTGTTTCTGGGCGCCGAGGGCACGCTGGGGCTTGTCACGAAAATCCGCGTAGCCCTTCGCCCGCTCGCGCGCGAAAAGCGCCTGCTGGTCGCGGGCTTCGGCAGTTTCCGCGACGCGCTGGCCTCGGCCATGCCGCTGGCAGAGTTCGAGCCCACCGCCATCGAGGTGATGGACGAGCGGGTGCAGAAGCTGGCCGATGGCGCGGGCATCCTGACCCGGCTGCCGCCCGCGCTCCGCGCAAGCGAAGGCCAGCCGCTGGCCTATGTCTTCATCGAGTTCAACGGCGACGACCCGGACGATCTGCAGACCCGCCTGAACGCCTGCGAGACCGCGATAAGGGCCCTGCCCGGCGCCCGGGCGATCCACATGGCGCGCGATGCCGCCGAGATCCGCGAGCTCTGGGCGGTGCGTTCGGCGGGTGTCGGGCTTCTGGGCAAGGTCGACGGGCGCGCGCGGCCCGTGGCCTTTGTCGAGGATTGCGTGGTGCCGCCCGGGAACCTGCCCGCCTTCCTCGACGATTTTCTGGCGGTGCTGGACGCCCATGGGCTCGATTTCGGGATCTATGGCCATGTCGATGTCGGCTGCCTGCATGTGCGGCCCGCGCTGAATATCGACACCGACCGCGACCGGCTGGTGGCGGTCTCGGACGCGGTCTTCGAGCTGACCCGCAAGCATGGCGGCATCTTCTGGGGTGAACATGGCAAGGGGGTGCGCGGCGCCTATCTGCGCGACTGGATCGGGCCCGAGGCCTATGCCGCGCTGCAGGGCGTCAAGGCCGCCTTCGACCCGGCCGGGCGCTGCAATCCGGGCAAGCTGGTGGGCCTTGACGCACCGGTGCCCGCCATCGACGAAATCCCGTTCCGCGCCTTCAACGCGCCCGAGGGCGATGCGCTGAGCCGCGCCTTCCGCTGCAACGGCAATGCGCAATGCCTGTCCTACGCGGCGGCGACGCCGATGTGCCCCTCCTTCAAGGCCTCCGCCGATCTGCGCCAAAGCCCCAAGGGCCGGGCCGATGCGCTGCGCGCCTGGCGCCAGGCGCGGCTGAAGGGCCGGGTCGATGCCGCGCTCGAGGCCGATTTGACGGCGACGCTCGATGCCTGCCTCGGCTGCAAGGCCTGCGCGTCGAGCTGCCCGGTGCAGGTCGACATCCCCGCCATGCGCGCGGCCTTCTATGCCGACCTCTATGCAAGGACCAGGCGCCCGCTGGCCGACCGGCTGATGCTGCTGGCCGAGCGCGAAAGCGTGCGCATCCAGGCGCTTGTACCGCTGTTGCGCCCGCTCTGGCCGCTGCTGTCCCGGATCGGGGGCGCGCTGACCGGCACGGTCGATCTGCCCAAGGCGCTGGCCCCCGCCCTGCCCCGCGCCGACCGGATCGGCGCGGCCGATCTGGCCCGGCCGCTGCCCGAGGGCACGGTGATCCTGATCGAGGACTGGTTCTCGGCGCTGTTCGACGGCGCGGCCCGGACCGACGCGCTGGCCGGGCTGAAGGCGCTCGGCTACCGGCCGCGGATGCTCGACATGCGGCCCGCGGGCAAGACCGCGCAAAGCCTGGGCGATCCGCGCTTCGCGTCGATGGCCACCCGCCTCAGGCGGCATCTGGAGGCCGCCGCCGCGACCGGCGCACCGCTGATCGGGCTGGACCCGGCGCTGGTGATGCAGCTTCGGCAGGATTATCCGCAGGCGGGCCTCGCGCTGCCGCCGGTGCTGCTGCCGCAGGAATTCCTGGCCCGCGAGATCGCGGCGGGCCGGCGCTTTCCCGATTTCGCCACGGCCAAGGGCCCCGCGCCCGCGCTGTTCTCGCATTGCACCGAGGCGACCGGCGCGGCGCAGGCCGCCGCCGACTGGCGCAGGGTCTTCGCGGCGCTTGGCGTAGAAATCGACACCCCCGCCACCGGCTGTTGCGGCATGGCCGGGCTGTTCGGCCACAAGACCCGCCACCAGACCGTGTCGAAACGCCTGTTCGATATGTCCTGGGCGCCCAAGATCGGGACCGGAGCGCCGGTGCTTGCCACCGGCTTTTCCTGCCGCTGCCAGACCGAGCGGCTGGCAAAACTCCCGGCCCGTCACCCGCTGGGGCTGATCGCCGATCTGGCCGCCTGAGCCCCCTTTCCGCGACCTGAGCCTGCCCTAATCGGGCAGGCCCTCGGCAACATGGGCCAGCAACCCCTCGCCATTGCCGCGAATGTCGTAGATCAGCGCGTCGCGGGCGGCCTCGGGATCGCCCGCGCGGATCGCGGCGACGATCCGGCGATGGGGATGCGGCTCCCAGTTGGGCGGGATCCCGGCATCGTAGAGATGCGACAGGATCGGCCCGCAGCGCATCCAGAGATTGGACACCAGATCCAGCGCCACCGGCTGCCCGGCCATTTCGCACAGCATCAGATGGAAATGGGTGTTCTCGCCGATCGCCTCGGCGAAATCGCCCGCATCCTGCGCCGCGATCATCCGCCGGTGCATCGCTTCCAGCGCATCGATATCCCCGGGCACGGCCACACGCGCGGCCTCGGCCGCGGCATTGCCCTCCAGATGCTCGCGGATGCCGCGGATCTCCATCAGGATGCCGCGGGTCAGATGCGGCACGCAGGTCCGCCCCCGCGAATCGAGCCGCAGCGCGTTTTCCGCCACCAGCCGCATCAGCGCCTCGCGCATCGGCGTCGCGCTGATGCCGAATCGCTGCGACAGCGGCCGCAGCGTCAGCACCGTGCCGGGCTGAAGCTCGCCCCGCATCAGCGCATTGCGCAATCCCCTATAGGCCTGCTCGCTCAGGCTTTGTTTTTCGACCGGCCTGATCCAGGCCGCCGGATCGGCCCCGTTCATGATGTCCTCACCTCCGCTCCTCCCCGAAATCGTGTTGACATGTTGTTATAACAAATTACACATAACGTCGCAGGGCGGAAGGGGAGCCGCCATGGGCAAACGGGAGGTTGCATGTTCAAATTGTCACAGTCGCTTGAGACCGGGAAGGCCAGCACCGCCTGTTGCCAGGGACCCGCCCGATGACCGGCGTGCTGTCCGTGACCGCGCCCGTTCCGGGCGGCCCCGAGGCGCTGACGCTTGAAACCCGGACCCTTCCCGCCCCCGGGCCGGGCGAGATGCGGGTCCGCGTCCATGGCGCCGGCGTGAACCGCCCCGATGCGATGCAGCGCGAGGGCAACTACCCGCCGCCGCCCGGTGCCTCCGACGTGCTGGGGCTGGAACTCTCCGGCGAGGTTCTCGAATGCGGCCCCGGCGTGACCCGCTTTGCCCCCGGCGACCGGGTGATGGCCCTGGTCGCGGGCGGTGCCTATGCCGAAGAGGCCATCGTGCAGGCCGATGTCGCGCTGCCGGTGCCCGAGGGCCTGTCGATGACCGAGGCCGCGGGCATCCCCGAGACCTATTTCACGGTCTGGTCGAACCTCTTCATCCGCGCCGGGCTGCAGCCCGGGGAAACCGCGCTGATCCATGGCGGCACCTCGGGCATCGGCGTCACCGCGACGCTGCTGGCCAGGGCGATCGGCGCCGAGGTGATCACCACCTGCGGCAGCGACGAGAAATGCCGCGCCTCCGAAAAGCTGGGCGCCAGGGCCTCGGTCAATTACCGCGACACCGATTTCGTCGCCGCGGTGCGCGAGCTGACCGGCGGCAAGGGCCCCGAGGTGATCGTCGACATGGTCGGCGGGCCCTACATGCAGCGCAATCTCGACCTGGTGGCCGAAGACGGGCGGATCGCCCAGATCGCCTTCCAGCAGGGCTCGCGCGCCGAGCTGGACATGGGCCCGGTGCTGTTCAAGCGGCTGACGGTTTGCGGCTCGACGCTCCGGGCACGGCCGCTGGCGATGAAGGCCGAGCTGGCCCGCGAGATCGAGGCGAAGGTGCTGCCCCTGATCCTCGAGAAGGGCGCCCGCCCGATCATCGATTCGACCTTTCCGCTGAACCGGGTGCAGGACGCCCATGCCCGGCTCGAGGCCTCGGCCCATACCGGCAAGATCGTGCTCCTGACCTCGGCCGACTGAGCCGGGAACACCCCCAGACTTCGGCCGACCGGCCGCGCGCCCCCAGGGACGCCCGGTCGTGCCGCCTGCCAGAACGACACGTCATCCGAAACGGGAGGAACCACGATGACCACGAGATCCATCCTGCTGGGCACGGCCCTTGGCCTGACGCTCGCCGGCAGCGCAATGGCCGATGTCAAGATCGGCTCGCTTTATCCCTTCAGCGGCCCGCTGGCGCTGCTGGGCGAGGAAAGCGCGCGCGGCCTCGACCTTGCGGTCGACCGGATCAATTCCGAGGGCGGCATTCACGGCGAACAGATCGTGCTCGAGCGCGGCGATGCCGTCGACAACAACCAGGCCATCGGCGAGGCCCGGCGGCTGATCTCGCTCGAGGGCGTCAAGGCGGTGTTCGGCACCTATTCCTCGTCGCGGGTGATCGCGGCCTCGCAGGTGACCGAGCTGGCGGGCATCCCCTATTTCGAGCTCGGCGCCGTCGCCGACGAGGTGACCGGGCGCGGCATGACCTACCTGTTCCGCACCAACCCCACCGCCGAGAACATGGGCATCGCCATCATCGACATGCTGGCCGACCAGATCGCGCCGGCCGCCGGCAAGGCGCCCGAGGATCTCAAGATCGGCATCATCTACGAGGACAGCTCCTACGGCACCTCGGTCGCCGGTCACGAGGTCGCCCATGCCAAGGAGCGCGGGCTGAACGTGGTGCTGAAATCGGGCTACCCGGCCAATATCGTCGACATGTCCTCGCTGGTGCTCGATCTGAAGGGCAAGGGCGTCGACGTCGTCCTGCAGACCTCCTACCAGAACGACACGGTGCTGTTCCTGCAACAGGCCAACGAGGCCGGCTATGAACCGATGGCGATCATCGGCGGCGGCGGCGGCTACTCGATGCAGCCCACGGCCGATGCGGTCGGCGATGACGTGATCGACGGCATCTATGATGTCGATTTCACCCAATACGCGATCAATCCCGACTTCACCCCCGGCATCGAGACCTTCCTCGACGCCTATCGCGCCAAATATGGCGAAGAGCCGCGCTCGGGCCATTCGCTGACCAACTATGTCGGCGCGCTCGCGGTGCTGCAGGCCATCGGCGAGGGCGAAGGGGTCGAACCCGACCAGATCGTCGCCTCGGTCAAGGCGATGGACATTCCCGATGGCAGCACCGCCGCGGGCTATGGCGTCAAGTTCGACGACACCAACCAGAACGAGCGCGCGCGGATGATGGGCATGCAATGGCAGGACGGCAAGCTGGTGACGGTCTATCCGTCGGATGCCGCCGTCGCCGAGATCCGCCTGCCCGAGTGACCGGCAAGGCTGGCAGGCAGGGCTGACCGGCCCGGTTGATCGGATCGGGGGCCGCCTGGGCAACCGGTCCGGTCCCCGCCTCCGGCCCCGCCGCCAGCCATGTCACCGGCCCTGTCGCCGGACGACTTACAGGATCTGCCCCGGCCCCGGCGGCAGCGAACACCCCCCAAACCGGCGGGGGCGGGTGCCGCCCGCCCTCCGAACGTGGCGGAGCCGACATGACGACATTTCTGCAAATCCTTCTGAACGGCCTGATGCTGGGCGGCCTCTTCGCCATCGTCAGCATCGGGCTGACCCTGATCTTCGGCATCATCAAGGTGGTGAACTTCGCCCATGGCGAGTTCCTGATGGGGGGCATGTTCATCACCTGGCTGATCACCACCCAGCTGGGCCTGCACCCCTATGCGGCGGTCATCGTCGTCGTGCCGGTGCTGTTCGTGATGGGCGCGCTGACGCAAAGGCTGCTGATCCAGCCGCTGATGTCGGCCCGCGACGACCATATCCAGATCTTCGCCACCGTCGGCCTGTCGACCGCGCTGATCAACCTGGCGCTGCTGATCTTCGGCGCCGACATCGCCAATACCCCGCCGCATGGCCTGCGCGCGCCGCTGGAATTCGGCGATCTGAGGCTTCTCAGCGGGCAGCTGATGATCTTCGGCGCGGCCATCGTGCTGGTGGTCGGGCTCGAGCTGTTCCTGAAATACAGCCAGACCGGCCGGGCGATCCGCGCCGTTGCCCAGAACCGCGGCGCGGCCGAGCTGATGGGCATCAATGTAAACCATATCTACGTGCTGACCTTCGGGCTCGGCGCCGCTTGCGTCGGCCTTGCCGCCGTGCTGATCGCGCCGCTTTACCCGACCTCGTCCAATATCGGCACCTATTTCGTGCTGACCGCCTTCGTCGTGGTGGTGCTGGGCGGGCTCGGCTCGATCCCCGGCGCCTTCCTCGGCGCGCTGATCATCGGCGAGGTCGATGCGCTGTCGGGCTATTACATCGGCTCGGACCTGCGCGAGGCCGTCGTCTTCGGGCTGTTCCTGCTGATCCTGATCCTGAGGCCGTCCGGCCTGTTCGGCGCCCGGCAAAACCTGTCGCACCTGTCCTGAGGCCCCTCACATGAGCAACGAAACGACCTCCGGCACCTCTTCCGTGCCCGCCCCGTCGCTGCCCTGGCCCGCCATCGGCGTGGCCCTGGTCCTGGCCTCGCTGCTGCTGATCCCGCTGGGGATCGGCAACGCCTTCGTCACCCATATCTTCGTCACCATCTGCCTGATGGCGGCGCTGTCCTCGGCCTGGAACCTGGTCGGCGGCTTTGCCGGGCAGCTGTCGCTGGGGCATGCCACCTTCTACGGCATCGGCGCCTACACCGCGGTGATCCTCGTCAATCTCGGCATCACCCCCTGGATCGGCATGTTCGCGGGCGCGGGCATCGCGGCGATCGTCGGCATGGCGATCTCCTATCCCTGCTTCCGCCTCAAGGGGCCGTTCTTCTCGCTGGCCTCGATCGCCTTTCTCGAGGTGTTCCGGGTCCTGACGCTGCATTTCTCGGACTTCACCGGCGGCGCCACCGGCAAGATGATCCCGCTGAAGCTGGGCTGGACCTGGATGGTCTTCCGCGAACGCTGGCCGTCGCTTCTGATCATCTTCGGCATGCTGGTCGCGGTGCTGGTCGTGGTCTGGGCGGTGCGCCGCTCGCGGCTCGGCTTCTACCTGATCGCCACCCGCGAACGCGAATCCGCGGCCAAGGCGGCGGGCGTCAAGACGGTGCAGGTGCGGCTGGTCGCGGTCGCGATCTCCTCGGGGCTCTGCGCCATGCTGGGCACCTTCCACGCCATGTACCTGACCTTCATCGAGCCCTCGGCGATGTTCTCGCTGACCTTCTCGATCCAGATCGCGATGTTCGCGCTGATCGGCGGGCTCGGCACCGTCTCGGGGCCGCTGCTGGGCGCGGTGCTGCTGGTGCCGCTGACCGAATGGGCGCGGGCCTCGCTGGGCGCCTCGGCGCTGGGGCTGCACGGCTTCGTCTATGGCGTCGTGCTGCTCCTGGCGGTGCTGTTCATGCCGAACGGCATCATGGGCGTGCTGCAGAAGTTCCGCCGCGCGCCGCATCATGACATCGACGAGGACGAGAAGACCACCCAGACCGACAGCATCAAGGCCCCCGCACAGGCCGCGACGCCGCCCTCGCCCGACCGTGAGGGCATCGGCCGCGACGTGATGCGGGTCCAGAACCTCAACAAGCGCTTCGGCGGCCTGCATGTGACCAAGAACGTCAACTTCACCCTGCGCGAGGGCGAGGTTCTGGGGCTGATCGGGCCGAACGGCGCGGGCAAGACCACGCTGTTCAACATGCTCTCGGGTTTCCTCACCCCGAATGAGGGCTCGGTCACCGTGCGCGGCCCCGATGGCGGCTATCACACGCCGGTCAACCCGGCCGATTTCGCGGCCCTCGGCGTCGGCCGGACCTTCCAGATCGTGCAGCCCTTCGCGGCGATGACGGTCGAGGAAAACATCATGGTCGGCGCCTTCTACCGTCACCATGACGAACATGATGCCCGCGAGGCCGCGCGCCAGACCGCCTGGCGGATGGGTCTCGGCCCGCTGCTGCAGGACGAGGCGCGCGGGCTGACCATCGGCGGGCTCAAGCGGCTGGAGGTTGCCCGGGTCATGGCGATGGAGCCGCGCATCCTGCTGCTGGACGAGGTGATGGCGGGCATCAACCAGACCGATGTGCGCCGCGCCATCGACCTGATGCTGTCGATCCGCGACAGCGGCGTGTCGATCATCGCCATCGAGCATGTGATGCAGGCGGTGATGTCGCTGTCCGACCGGGTGCTGGTCCTGGCTGCGGGCGAGGTCATCGCCGAGGGCGACCCCCATGAGGTGGTGCGCGACCCGCATGTGATCGAGGCCTATCTGGGCAAGGAGTTCGCCAATGCTCACCGTTGAAAACGTCCATGCCGGCTATGGCCCGACCTCGATCCTGCAGGATGTCAGCCTCGATGTGGGGGAAGGCGAGATCGTCACCATCGTCGGCGCCAATGGCGCCGGCAAGACGACGACGCTCAAGACCATCGCCGGGCTGATCGCGCCGACATCGGGCAGGATCACCTTCTGCGGCGAGGACATCACCCGGCTCAGGGGCGATCAGGTCGTCGACCGGGGCATCACCCTGATCCCCGAGGGGCGCCAGCTTTTCCCCGACATGACCGTGCGCGAGAACCTTCTGATGGGCGCCTATCGCCGTGCCGCACGCGACTTTCAGGACGAGCGCCTGGAAGAGGTGCTGGACATCTTCCCCCGGGTCCGCGAGCGGCTGAACCAGACCGCCTCCTCGCTGTCGGGGGGCGAACAACAGATGGTCGCCATCGCCCGCGGCATGATGGCCAATCCGCGGCTTCTGATGTTCGACGAACCCTCGCTGGGGCTCGCCCCGATCATCGTCTCGCAGGTCTTCGAGGTGGTGCAGCAGATCGCCGCCAAGGGCACCACCGTGCTGATCGTCGAGCAGAATGTCTACTCGACGCTCAAGGTCGCGCAGCGCGGCTATGTGCTTGAAAACGGCCGCATCGTTCTGTCCGAAAGCGCCGAAGACCTGCTGCAGGACGACTATGTCCGGCAGGCCTATCTGGGGATATGACCATGACCCGCAGCGAAACCGTCCGCCCCGAATTCCGCAACCGCCTGTCGCATCAGGGCCGCCGCGTGCTGGTCACCGGCGGCGCCCGGGGTATCGGGCTGGCCATCGCCGAGGCCTTCGCCGCGCGGGGCGCGACCGTCGCGCTTTGCGATCTCGACCCCGAGGCCGTGGCCGGGGCGACCGCGCAGATCGCGGCCTCCGACGCCGCCGGATCGGTCCTGCCCGTGACCTGCGATGTCTCGGATTACGCCGCGCTTTCCGCCGCGCTCGAGGCCGCCGGGGGCAATTTCGACACCGTCATCAACAATGCCGGCATCTCGCCCAAGCATGACGGCGTCGCCCACAAGGTCTGGGAAATGGACCCGGCCGAGTTCCGCCACGTGCTCGACGTGAACCTCACCGGCAGCTTCAACACCGTCCGCGCGCTGGCGCCGAGCATGATCGCGGCGAAACGCGGCTGGGTCGTCAACATGTCCTCGGTCGCGGGCAAGACCTTCATGCCCGTGGTCGCCTGCCATTACGCCGCCACCAAATCCGCGATCCTGGGCTTCACCCGGCATCTGGCGGGCGAGCTCGGCCCCCATGGCATCCGCGTCAACGCGCTGGCCCCGGGCCGGATCGAGACGCCGATGGTCCTTGGCGTCGCCCCCGAGGTCAATGCCGCCCAGGTCGAGATGACGCCGCTGGCGCGTCTGGGCGAGCCCGCCGAGGTGGCCGAGGCCGCGCTCTGGCTGACGGATGCGGAATCGAGCTTTGTCACCGGCCAGACGATCGACGTCGCCGGCGGCCTTCTGATGACATGAGGAACAGCATGATCACCGGCAAGACCAGGGTCTGGTCCATTCTCGCCGATCCCATCGGCCATGTGAAAACGCCCCAGGAAATCAACGCGCTCTGCGCCGCCCAGGGCATCGACGGGGTGATGGTGCCGATGCAGGTCCATCCCGAGAACCTCGCCACCGCGGTCGCGGGCCTGAAGGCCATCGAAAGCTTCGGCGGTTTCGTCGTCACCGTGCCGCACAAGACGAAGATCGTCGCGCTTTGCGACCGTCTGATTGGCGATGCCGCCCGGATCGGCGCGGTCAATGTGGTCCGGCGCGAGGCCGACGGCACGCTGACCGGCGCCATTCTCGACGGGCTGGGCTTTGTCGAGGGGCTGCGCTCGGAAGGGATCGAGCCCGGCGGCATGGATGCCTGCCTGCTGGGGGCGGGCGGCGCGGGGGCCGCCATCGCCTTTGCCCTGGCCGAGGCCGGGGTCCGCCGCCTGACCATCGTCAACCGCTCGCGCGGCAAGGCCGAGGATCTCGCCGCCCGGGTGGCCCAGGCCTATCCCGAGGTGCCCGTCGGCGCCGGCGCGCCCGAGACCGCCTCGCGCGACCTGATCGTCAACGCCACCTCGCTGGGGCTGAAGCCGGACGATCCGCTGCCGCTGGACGATACCGCCTTCCATGCCGGTCAGGTCGTGGCCGACGCGATCATGGACCCGGTCGAGACCCGACTTCTGGCCGCAGCCCGCGCGGCCGGGGCACGGGTCCATCCCGGCCTGCCGATGCTGCGCCAGCAGATCCGGCTGATGGCCGAACATCTGGGCGCCCTGCCCAAGCCGACCCAACAGGATTGAGGACGCGCCAGATGCCGCAAGACCTGCCCGACCGAAGCCGCTTCGACTATGTCATCGTCGGCGGCGGCACGGCGGGGTGCATCCTCGCCGAGACGCTCAGCCGCTCGGGCCGCGCCTCGGTCCTCTTGTGCGAGGCGGGCGGCGAGGCCCGCTCGCCCTGGATCACCATCCCCGCCGGTTTCTACAAGCTCCTGACCAACCCCGCCTATAACTGGGGTTTCTGGTCCGAGGCCGAGCCCGCCACGCTGAACCGCCGGATCGCCATTCCGCGCGGCAAGGGGCTGGGCGGCTCGACCCTGATCAACGGCATGATCTATGTCCGCGGCCAGCCCCAGGATTACGACCTCTGGGCGGAGCGCGGCTGCACCGGCTGGGGCTGGGACGACGTGCTGCCGCATTTCCGCGCGCTCGAACGCTGGGCGGGCCCCGACCCGGACGGCATGCGCGGGCAGGACGGCCCGATGCCGATTTCCGAGGTGGTCGAGAAGAACCCCGTGGGCCAGGCCTTCATCGATGCCGCGAGGGCCCAGGGCCAGCCGGTCAATCCCGATTATAACGGCGCGCGCCAGGAAGGCGTCGGCTGGTATCAGGTCAACCAGGAACGCGGCGAGCGTCATTCCGCGGCCCGCGCCTGGCTGGCCAGGGCCCGCCGCCGCCCCAACCTGACCGTCCTGACCCATGCCCGCGCCACCCGCATCCTGCTGGAGGGCCGCCGGGCGACCGGCGTCATGCTGGCCCGCCCCTCGGGCACGGTCCGGGTCGATGCGGGCGAGGTGATCCTGGCCGCGGGCGCGGTCCAGACCCCGCAACTGCTGGAACTGTCGGGCATCGGCGATGCCGAACGGCTGCGCGGTCTCGGCATCGAGGCCGTCCATGACCTGCCCGGCATCGGCGAGAACTATCTCGACCATTTCTGCACGCGTATGAACTGGCGGGTCTCGCAACCCGTGACGCTGAACGAGCTGACGCGCTTTCCCAAGCTGCTGGGCGAGGTCGCGAAATACGCGCTGAACCGGCGGGGCGTCCTGACCTACGGCACCGGGCTCGCGCATGGGTTCTTGCGCTCGCGCGCGGGGCTCGACCGGCCCGACGTGCAGTATTTCTTCATGCATGCCAGCTACGCAAATGCCGCCGAGCGCAAGCTCGACCGCTTCCCCGGCATGACGCTGGGCGTGACCCAGCTGCGCCCGCAATCGCGCGGCTCGATCCATGCCGTCTCGCCCGATCTCGCGGTGCAGCCCGAGATCCGGCCGAATTTCCTCGATCACCCCGAGGACCGGCGCGCCATGGTCGATGGCATGAAGCTGGGCCGCGAGATCGTCGGGCAATCGCCGATGGATGCCTTCCGGGTGGCCGAGCTCAGCCCCGGGCCGGACTGCCGGGACGACGAGGACTGGCTGCAATTTGCCCGCGCCAATGGCCAGACCATCTATCATGCGGCAGGCACCTGCCGCATGGGCACCGATATCGCCGCCGTCGTCGACCCCGAGCTGAAGGTCCGGGGCATTGACGGGCTGCGCGTGGCCGATGCCTCGGTCATGCCCGAAATGGTCTCGGGCAATACCCAGGCGGCAGTGATGATGATTGCCCGGAAGGCGGCACAAGGCATAATCTCGGCGGGCTGAGCCCCCCGAAACCGGATGGAGACCGACATGTATCCCGACCTGACCCTCATCCTCGGCGGCGAGGCCCGCGCCACCGCCAGCGAAGGCACGATGACCGTGTCGAACCCCGCCAACGGGCAGGATCTCGCGACGATCCCGCGCGCAGGCCGGGCCGAGGCCGAAGAGGCCGCGCGCCTGTCGCTTTCGGGCTTTGCCGAATGGTCGGCGCTGTCGCCCTATGAGCGCTCGAAGGTGATGCGCCGCGCAGCCGACCTGATGCGCGAGCGCGCCGACCGGGCCGCCCGTATCATGACGCTGGAACAGGGCAAGCCGCTGGCCGAGGCCCGGGGCGAATGGATGGGCTCGGCCGATCTTCTGGACTGGTTCGCCGAAGAGGGCCGCCGGGTCTATGGCCGGATCGTGCCCTCGCGCGCGCCCTCGATCCATATCAGCGTGCTGAAGAAGCCCGCCGGGCCGGTGGCCTGCTTCACGCCCTGGAACTTCCCGGCCTGGAACACCATGCAGAAGGTCGCCCCGGCGCTTGGCGCGGGCTGTTCGGTGGTGATCAAGCCGGCCTCGGAAACCCCGGGCACGGCCTGGATGATCGGCCATGCGCTGCTCGATGCGGGCCTGCCCCCGGCCGCCATCTCTGTCGTCTGGGGCAAGACCTCGGACATTTCCGACGCGCTGATCGCGGCCCCCGAAATCCGCAAGGTCTCGCTGACCGGCTCGACCCGGGTCGGCCGCATCGTCGCGGCGCAGGCGGGCCAGCACCTCAAGAAGGTGACGATGGAACTGGGCGGCCATGGCCCCGTCATCGTCGCGGGCGATGCCGATCTCGACCGGCTGGTGCCGATGGCGGTGCAGTGGAAATACCGCAATGCGGGCCAGGTCTGCGTCTCGCCCACCCGCTTCATCGTCGACGATGCGGTCCATGACGAGTTCGTCTCGCGCCTGGCCGAGGGCGCGTCCGCGCTGAAGCTGGGCGACGGGCTGGAAGAGGGCACCCAGATGGGGCCGCTGACCCAGAAGGCACAGCTGAACCAGGTCGCCGAGATGGTCGCCGATGCCGAAAGCCGGGGCGCCAAGGTCGAGACCGGCGGCGCGCGCGTCGGCAATATCGGCAATTTCTTCGCCCCCACCGTGGTTTCGGGCATGACCCCCGAGATGCTGGCGATGAACGAGGAACCCTTCGGCCCGATCGCGCTGGTGGTCCGCAGCGCCGGCCTTGAGGCCGCGCTGGCCGAGGCCAACCGGCTGCCGGTGGGTCTGGGCGCCTATCTCTTCACCCGCTCGATGGAGGTCTCGCAAGAGGTTCAGGACCGGCTGAAATCGGGGATGCTGGGCATCAACCATTTCGCCCTCGCCCTGCCCGAGACCCCGTTCGGCGGCGTGCTCGATTCGGGCTACGGCTCGGAAGGCGGGATCGAGGGGATCGAGGCCTATCTCTCGACCATGACCGTCACCGCCGCGATCTGAGCGCGGCCGAAACAGGGGTCTGAGACACGGGCCAAAGCGGCGCGGCGCTCCCTCCCGGCCCGACCGGGCTTTCCGCGCCCCGGCCCGTTCCCGGCGCCGTCCTTCCGAAACGGGAGGGCGGCGCCCCCCGTTCCGGAGCTCACCCCGCGCCCGGCAGCCCGGCGATGCGGGGGACATGCTCCAGCGCATCCTCCCAGACCGCGCGATCGGCCCAGCAGATATGCGCCCCGGGCGCGATCCCCGGATCGCCGTCAAGGCACCCGGCCGGCACCGCCAACCCCGCGCCCTCGGTCTCCAGCGGCAATGCCGAGCCGCAGCGCCCGCAAAAGGCCCGCCCATGGCGGCTGCCCTCCAGCCGAAAGGTCCGCACCTCCTCCCGCCCGGACAGCCAGTCGAGCCGCGCCGCCCCCGAGAACAGCGTCGCCGCGAAGGCCGAGCCGCTGTCATGGCGGCAGCGCGCGCAATGGCACAGGAAGAAATGCCCGAAGTCCCCGGTGACGCGGAACCGCACCGCGCCGCAGAGGCAGCCGCCCTCATGCACCCCGCTCATGCCCCGCGCTCCCGGTGCCGGTAAAGCTGGGTCCGCTCGGCCGCATTTCGCAGATGGCAGGCGGCGGCGGCGGCGGCGGCCTCCGGGTCGCCCTCGGCAATCGCCCGGTAGATCGCCTGATGTTCGGCCTGCACCGCGTCCAGCAGATCCGACAGGTTGGCGCGGGTATTGGCGCGGGCCTTCCGGATCACGTCGCGCGCGCCGAATTCCAGATGCTTGCAGAGCGAGACGAAATGCGGGTTATGGGTGGCCTCGACGATGGCCTGATGAAAGGCGAAATCCTGTTCGTCGCCCAGCTCGTCGCTGGCAATGGCATATTCCATCCCGATCAGCGCCCGCCGGATCGCCTTCAGATCGGCCGCGTCCCGGTGCAGCGCGGCCGAGCGCGTCGCCGCCACCTCGACCGCCTCGAGCAGTTCCATCACCTGCGCCAGCGCCTCGGTGCCGTCGAGATCGAGCCCGGTCATCCGGAACGACCGCGCCTCGCGATTCTCCGTGACGAAGACGCCCGACCCGGCCCGGGCCTCGACCAGCCCGTCGGATTTCAGATGCGACAGCGCCTCGCGCACCACCGCCCGCGACACCCCGTATTCGGCCGCCAGCGCGCGTTCGCTCGGCAGCCGTTCCCCGGCCCCGAACTCGCCGCCCGCAAGCCTCCGGCCCAGCCGTGCCGCGATATCGTCCGGCAGGTCCCTGCCCATCGCCCGTCCCCTTATCCACCTTGTCCCATCCGGGCCTGCCCCGGATCCGGCCTGCGCCAGCCATCCGGTCAGACCGGAGCGGAGAAGCCTAACACCCTTGCTGCATTGGATGAAGCCACAGTCTGGCGCCGGTCTTCCCGCAAAAGGACGCAGGAGTCATGTTGACTGGTCCGACCAATTTATGCAACTGTCCCGACCAAAGGCAGCCATCAGGGAGGATCGGCGATGCCCGACCGCGACAGCACGCCCCCGGCGCGTGCCCCCGTCACATTCGACTTCACCGGCCGTTCGCTGATCCTGACCGGGGCCAATGGCGGCATCGGCCGCGCCGTGGCCCGGATCTTCGCCCAAGGCGGCGCGCATCTTCTGCTGGCCGATCGCGATCTCGCGCCGCTGGAAGGCTTCGCCGCCACCCTGCCCGGGCCGGGTGCGCGGATCTGCCAGCAGATCGACGCCGCCGATCCCGATGCCGCCCAGGCGCTGATCGACGAGGCCGTGGCCGAATTCGGCGGCATCGACCATGTCGTGCCCTCGGCGGGCATCTACCTGGCCGAACCCTTCGGCGAGATGACCGATGCCGCCTGGCGCCGGACGCTCTCGATCAATCTCGACGGGGTGTTCTACCTGCTGCGCCGCGCGGTGCCGCATCTGCGCGAAGGCTCCTCCATCGTGACCCTGTCCTCGATGGCGGCCTATCGCGGCGCGCTGACCAATGCCCATTACGGCGCCTCGAAGGGCGCGATGGTGTCGCTGACCCGCAGCCTCGCCAACGAGCTGGGGCCGAAGACCCGCGTCAACGGCGTCGCCCCCGGCATCATCGAGACCCCGATGATCGGCGATTACATGAAGACACGGGCCGAGGCGACGCTGGCCAACACGCCCCTCAAACGGCTCGGCCGGGCCGAGGAAGTGGCCGCCGCCATCGCCTTTCTCTGTTCCGACGCGGCCGGGTTCATCACCGGCGAGACGCTGCAGGTCAATGGCGGCCTGCACATGGCCTGAGGAGGGCCCCATGACCGATTTCACAGGGAAACGCGTGCTTGTCACCGGCGCGGGCCGGGGTCTTGGCGCCGCCATTGCCGAAGGCTTCGCCGAGGCCGGGGCCGAGACGCTGCTGACCGATATCGACCCCGAGACGCTGAGCGCCACCGCCGAGGCGCTCGGCGCCCGTGGGCTGACGGCCCGCGCGATCCCGCTCGACGTCACCGACCGCGCGGCCGTCGAGGCGCTGGCGGCAACGCTTGACGGGCTCGACGTGCTGGTCAGCAATGCCGGTGTCGCCGGTCGCGCCACCTTCGACGACCCCGCTCAGGCCGAGGTCTGGGACCGGGTGATCGCGGTCAATCTGGGCGGCGCCTTCAACATCGCCCGCGCCCTGACCCCGGCCCTGATCGCCCGGCGCGGCAATGTCGTGCAGCTGTCCTCGGTCGCGGGCTTCGTCGCGGGCGGCTCGACCGCCGGTTACGTGACCTCCAAGGGCGCGATCCGCTCGCTGACCCAGGCCATGGCGCGCGATCTGGCCCCGCACGGGGTCCGCGTCAACGCCGTCGCCCCCGGCATAATGGACAGCGAGATGGCAACCGCGCAACTGGCCCGCCCCGGCGGCGCCGACTGGTTCCTGAGCCGCGCCATGCTGGGCCGGATCGGGACCCAGGCCGAGCTGGTCGCGCCCATCCTCTTTCTCGCCTCGGACCGCGCCAGCTTCATCACCGGCACCGTGCTGCCCGTCGATGGCGGCTTTCTCGCCGCCTGACCCCCTATCCCCGGAGCCCCCTCATGCCCGACATCACCGACCTCACCCCGCTGGCCCCCTGGCGCGAGATCCGCGCGACCGAGGCCGACCGCACCGCGCTCGACCCCGAGACCGGGCGCACCATGCTGGCCCAGCTCTGCCTGATCCGCGCCTTCGAGGAGAAGGTTCTGGACCTCGCCGGCCACGGCCTCGTCCACGGCCCCGCCCATTCCGCCATCGGGCAGGAGGGCGGCGCGGTCGGCTCGGCGCTGGCGATGCGGCCGACCGACCAGGTCAACGGCTCGCACCGGGCGCATCACCAGTTCCTGGCCAAGGCGCTGGCCTATGTCGCCGAGGCCGGGATCGACCCCGAGGCCGAGTTCGACGGCGAGATCCGCGACCTGTCGAAGAAGACCCTGGCCGAGATCATGGGGCTGTCGCAGGGCTTCTGCCGGGGCCGGGGCGGCTCGATGCATCTTCGCTGGGCCGAGGCCGGGAACCTTGGCACCAATGCCATTGTCGGCGGCGGCGTGCCGATGGCGGCGGGCGCGGCCTGGGCGCATCAGCAGGCCGGAACCGGCGATGTCGTCTACACCTATTTCGGCGATGGCGCGGTCAATATCGGCTCGGTTCTCGAAACCATGAACCTTGCCGCCGCGTGGAAACTGCCGATCTGTTTCTTCATCGAAAACAACCGCTACGCCGTCTCGACCCATGTCAACGAGGCCACCGCCGAGCCGCGGCTCTCGGCCCGCGGCCTCGCCTTCGGCATCCCCGCCTTCAAGGTCGACGGCATGGACGCGCTGTCGGTCCTGATCGCCTCGCATGAGGCCAACCGGATCATGCGCTCGGGCGAGGGCCCGGTGGTGATCGAGGCCGATCTTTACCGCTATTTCCACCAGAACGGCCCCCTGCCCGGCTCTGCCTTCGGCTATCGCGACAAGGCCGAAGAGGCCGAATGGCGCGCCCGCGACCCGATCGAGGCGCTGGCCGGCCTGTTGCAGGGCCGCCAGATCATCGGCGAGGCGGCGGTGGCGGGGCTGCGCGCCCGCTGCGAGACGATGATGGAAGAGATCGCGGGCGAGCTGACCGAGACCGTGGACGGCAAGACCCGGGTCATCCCGTCGCTCTGGCCCGAGGAAAGCTTCCGCGATGCCGGGCTGCGCGGCGATCTGAGCGAGATGGACGGCGCCCGCTACGAGGAAGAGCACAGCTTTTCGGGCGCGCTCGATCCCAATGCCAAGTTCATCGACGCGGTCGCGGCCGTCATGCACCGGCGGATGGATACCGACGAGCGCGTCGTCGTGCTGGGCGAGGATGTGCACCGGCTGAAGGGCGGCACCAATGGCGCGACGCGCGGGCTGTCGCAGGACTTCCCCGACCGCTGCCTCGGCACGCCCATCGCCGAGAACGCCTTTACCGGGCTTGCCGCCGGCATGGCCGCCGATGGCCGCGTGCGCCCGGTGATCGAGTTCATGTATCCCGATTTCATGTGGGTCGCGGCCGACCAGGTCTTCAACCAGATCGGCAAGGCCCGGCACATGTTCGGCGGCGACAGTCCGATGCCGCTGGTGCTGCGCACCAAGGTCGCGATGGGCACGGGCTACGGCTCGCAGCATTCGATGGACCCGGCGGGCATCTTCGCCACCGCCCCGGGCTGGCGCATCGTCGCCCCCTCGACGCCCTTCGACTATGTCGGGCTGATGAATTCGGCGCTGCGCTGCGACGACCCGGTCTTGGTGATCGAACATGTCGATCTCTACGCCTCGAAAGGCGCGGGCCCCGTCGACGATCTCGATTACTGCATCCCGCTCGGCAAGGCCAAGGTGGTGCGCCCGGGCGCGCGGCTGACGATCCTGACCTATCTGGCCATGGTCGAGAAGACCCGCCAGGTGGTCGAAGACCTCGGCGTCGATGCCGAGATCATCGATCTGCGCAGCCTCGACCGCGCCAGCCTCGACTGGGAGACCATCGAGGCCTCGATCCGCAAGACCAACAACGTGCTGATCGTCGAACAGGGCGCGCGCGGCACCTCCTATGGCGGCATGCTGGCCGACGAGCTGCAGCGCCGGGTCTTCGACTGGCTCGACCAGCCGGTGCAGCGGGTGACGGGCGGCGAGGCCTCGCCCTCGATCTCGAAGGTGCTCGAGGCCGCGGCCTGTGCCCGTCCCGCCGATATCGCCGAGGCGATCCGGGCGGCGATGGCCGCCCAGGGCCTGCCGCTCGCCGCCGAATGACCGAGGCCTGAGCGCACAGACCCCGCCCCCACAGACAAGGAGACAGACATGGCCACCGAGCTTACGCTGCCCGCGCTTTCGGCCGGGATGGAAGATGCCGTCATCGCGGCCTGGCTGGTCGGCCCCGGCGACCGGGTCGAGAAGGGCCAGCCGCTGGCCGAGGTCGAGACCGACAAGGCCACGATGGAGCTCGAGGCCGAGGCCCCGGGGCGCGTCGGCCGGCTCGCCGTCGCGGCGGGCGCCCGGGCCGATGTCGGCCAGGTGATCGCGGTGCTGCTGGCCGAGGGTGAAACCCTGCCGACGCCAGCCCCCGAGGCCACACCCCCTGCCCCCGCTCCTGCTTCTGCTTCTGCGCCCGCCGCGATGGCCCCCGCCATGGGTCCGGCGGCGGAGCCCGACCGCCCCCGCGCCTCGCCGCTGGCCCGGCGGCTGGCGGCACAGGCGGGACTGGCGCTGGACGGGCTTGCGGGCTCGGGGCCCAAGGGCCGCATCGTCCGGGTCGATATCGAGCGGCTGATCGCCAGCGCGCCAACCCAAACCACGGCCGAACCGGCGCCCGCGCCCGAACCGGCCCCCGAAGCGGCGACGATCCCGCCCGGCCTCGGCCCTTACGAGGCCCGCCCGGTCTCGCAGATGCGCCGCACCATCGCCCGGCGCCTGTCCGAGGCCAAGCAGACCATCCCGCATTTCTACCTCGAGGCCGAGGCCGATCTCGAGGCGCTGATGGCGCTGCGCGCGCAGGTGAACGAGGGCCGCGAGGGCCCCGCGCGGATCTCGGTCAACGACTTCATCGTCAAGGCCGCGGCGCGCGCGCTCGCCCGCCTGCCCGAGGCCAATGTGATCTGGCGCGGCGACGAGATCTGGCAGCTCTCGGAGATCGACATCGCGGTCGCGGTCGCGACCGATGGCGGGCTGATGACGCCGATCCTGCGCGGCGCCGACCGGATGAGCCTCGGCACGCTCTCGGCCGAGATGAAGGATCTGGCCGCCCGCGCCCGCGCCGGAACGCTGAGGCCCGAGGACTATCAGGGCGGCGGCTTCTCGGTCTCGAATCTGGGCATGTACGGGGTGCGCAGCTTCTCGGCCATCGTCAATCCGCCGCAAAGCTGCATTCTCGCGGCGGGCGCGGCCGAAAGGCGGCCGGTCGGCCGGGGCGACCAGATCGTGCTGGCCCCGGTGATGAGCCTGACGCTGTCGGTCGATCACCGCTCGGTCGACGGCGCGCTGGGGGCGCAGCTTCTGGCCGAGATCCGGCAGGGGCTCGAAGACCCGATGGCGCTCCTGCTCTAGCCCTGCCGACCCGGCGGCGCGGCAAAGGTGAAGTCGGGCGGGACCGCCTTGCCGGTCGTCGCCCGGCCGCTTTCGCCGCGCTCCGCGCCCCGCGGACCGGCAACAGCCGCGCGGCCGCCGGTCCATCCCGCAAGCGCGCGCCGCCCTTCACGGGACGGGCGAAGGAATGATATGTCGGCCGGATGCAGCGCAACCGCTATCATCACATCAGCTGGCTCGGCGGCATCGAGCTTTTCGAAGCCGCCTTCAGCACCCAGACCTTTCCCCGCCACGCGCATGAGGGCTTTGCCATCGGCGCGATTTCCGAGGGCGCGGGCGGCTATCTGTGCCGGGGCGAAAACATGGTGCTGCCGGCCGGCTCGCTCTCGCTGATGAACCCGGAAGAGGCCCATACCGGTCACGCGGCGGTGGGCCTCGTGCGCTACAACATGGTCTATGCCTCCGAGGGGGCGGTGCGCGACGTGCTGGGCTTGCGACAGCTTCGCGGCTTTGCCGAGATCGCCCCGCAGGATCGCGATTTCGCCCTGACCCGGGCGCTGGCCCGGCTGGCGGTCTGCCTGAACGACGCGCGGGCGGCGGACCGGAAGCTGGCGACCGAAGAGGCCGTGCATGAGGTTCTGGCCCAGGCCTTTTCCCATTACGGGCGTGCCGAGCTGCGCAAGCCGGGCCGCGAGCCCGCCGCCATCCGCGCGATGCTGGACCGGATCGAGGCCGCGGTCGCCGAGGGCGACGATCTCAGCCTGACCGATCTGGCCGGGGCGGTCGGGCTGACCCCCTCCTACCTGATCCGCAGCGCGCGCCGCGCCACCGGGCTCACCCCGCATGGCCATGTGATGCGCATCCGCGTGGATCGTGCCCGCCGCCTGCTGCTGGACGGGGTGGCCGCGGCCGAGGCCGCGGCCGAGGCCGGGTTCTGCGATCAGGCGCATCTGATCCGCCAGTTCCGGCGTCATTACGGGGTGACCCCCGGCGCCCTGATCCGGCACTGAAGGTCAATTTCATCCAAGACCCGGACGCGTCCCGCATGGCAGGGCAGGCGCCAAAAGGATCTTGCCATGTCACTGAAACCGGTCATCATTCTGGATGAAACCCTGCCCACCGGCCTGAAGGCCAATTTCGCCGCCGTTCTGGGCATGAGCCTGGGCAAGACGCGCCCCGATCTGGTCGGGGCCGACACGCCGACGCAAGACGACGTCGCGCTGGCCGGGATCACCTCGGTCGCGCTGCCCGTCCTTGGCGCCCCGGCAGCCGATCTGCCCGCGCTGTTCGACGCCGCGGCCGACCTGCCCCTGCGCCTTGCCTATATGCGCGCGGCCTTCGAGGCGCGGGACTATGCCGATTATTCCGCCCGTATCGCGGCGGCGCCGCTGCCGGACCATGCCCCGCAGGCGATCCTGATCGCCGGACCGCGCAAGGCGGTGGACCGGATCTGCGGCCGCCTGCCGCTCCTGCGCTGATGCCGCCGCTTCAGACCGTGCTGGCCATGGCGGGCTTTGCGCTGGCCGCCTCGGCCACGCCGGGGCCGGTCAACATCATCGGGGCGATGACCGGCGCGCGCCATGGCGCGCGTCGCGCCTTGCGCTTCGTCACCGGCGCCACGGCCAGCTTTCTGGCGCTGTTCGTGGTCTTCGGCACCGGAATTCTGGCCGGCACCGGCTGGATCCTGGCCATCGCCAGACCGATGACGGTGATCGGTTCGCTCTATCTGCTGTGGATGGCCTGGTCCCTCTTGCGCGACGATGGCCGGATCTCGGGCGACGGCATCCGTCAGGCGCCGGGCTTCTGGTCGGGCGCCGTGGTGCAGGGCCTGAACCCCAAGGCCTGGCTGGCGGCGGTCTCGTCGCTGTCGACCTTCGTGCTGCCGCTTGAGGACCGCGCAACCGGGCTGGCGGTCTTCGCGCTGCTGTTCGGGGCGATCTGCTGGCTGTCGCTGGCGGCCTGGGCCTGGGGCGGCGCCCGCATCGGTCACGGGCAGATGCGCGCCTTCAACCGCATCATGGCGCTGGTCCTCGCCCTCTCGGTCATCTGGATGCTGTCGCGCAGCCTGACCTGACCCTCCGGCTTGGGCCCCGACAGGGGCGGGGACGAGAGGCCAGGATTTGCAAACCTTGCATTGCGTCAAAGCCTGTCCGGGCATAATCATGCGGAAAAGACCCGGAAAGGAACTGAAATGCGAAGAAATGCAAATCTTTCCGCGCGATATGCGAAGATTGCGAAGCCCGGGACGGGGCCGGCGTGAAGAAGGCGTTTCTCGGCGGCAGGCTGCGCCAGCTCCGCGAGACCCGAGGGCTGACCCAGGCGGCGCTGGCCGAGCGGCTCGGCCTCTCGCCCAGCTATCTCAACCAGATCGAGCGCAACCAGCGCCCGCTGACGGTGCAGGTGCTCCTGAAGATCAACGCGGCCTTCGGGCTCGACATCCAGGTCTTTTCCGAAGAGGGCGATGCCCGGCTGCTGGCCGAGTTGCGCGAGGCGGTGCAGGGCGGCGAACCGGCGGTGGGCGCCTCCGAGATCCGCGATCTGATCGACAACGCCCCCGCGCTGGCCCGCCGCGTCGTCGCGCTGCACCGCCATCTGCGCGAGGCCGAGGACCGCGCCGCCGCGCTGGCGCTGGCGCAGGGCGCGCCCGACGCCATGCCGGTGCCCGCGCCATTCGAGGAGGTGCGGGATTTCTTCTACGACAACCGCAACTTCTTCGACCGGCTCGACGCCCAGGCCGAGGCCCTGGCCGAAACGCTGTCCGGAAGCGCCGCGGGCCTGACCCCGGGCCTTGTTCCGGGCGACCCGCTGCCGGGGCTGGCCGCCCATCTGAAGACCCGCCACGGCATCGTCCTGCGCCGGAACGAGGCCGATGGCGGCGATCTGCGCCATTTCGATCCCGACCGCCGCGAGCTGAGCCTGTCCCGCGATCTGAGCCCCGGCCAGATGGCGTTCCAGGCGGCGACCCAGATCGGCCTGATCGAGGCCGCCGGGGAAATCGACCGGCTGGTCGGCGACGGCGCGCTTTCGGGCGAAGAGGCCCGGCGGCTGGCCCGGATCGGGCTGGCCAATTACTTCGCGGGCGCGGCGGTGATGCCCTATGGCGCCTTCTGGCGCGCGGCCGAAGAGTCGGGATACGATATCGGCTGGCTCGGCCATCGCTTCGGCATGGGCTTCGAGGCCACCTGTCACCGGCTCTCGACGCTGCAGCGCCCCGGCATGCAGGGCGTGCCCTTCTTCTTCCTGCGGGTGGACCGCGCGGGCAACATCTCGAAACGCCAGTCCGCGACCGATTTCCATTTCTCGAAAGTCGGCGGAAGCTGTCCGCTCTGGCGGGTGCATTCGGCCTTCGACCGGCCCGGAGAGATCCTGACCCAGATCGCCGAAATGCCCGAGGGGCGGCGCTATTTCTGGCTCACCCGCATGGTGCAGAGCCGCCGCGGCCGTCATGGCTCGCCCGGCAAGGCCTTCGCCGTCGCGCTTGGCTGCGACATCGCCCATGCCGGCCGGCTGGTCTATTCCAAGGGGCTGGATCTGGCCGATCCGGCCGCGGCGACGCCGATCGGAGCGGGCTGCAAGATCTGCCCCCGCAACGGCTGCCCCCAGCGCGCCTTCCCGATGCTGGGCCGTCCGCTGGCCGCCGATCCGGCCCGCGCACCCTTCGCGCCCTATGCAAGGGCGGCAGGCCCGGACGAGCCGCCGCCCTGAGGCCATGACCGGGACCGAAACGCCGGTCATGGCCGTCGCCTGCCGGGGGCCGGGGGCCGGGGATCGACGGATCGCCCCCCTGCCCCCGAGGCGGGCCTCAGGTCGGGTAGAAGTTGATATGCACGATATCGTTCGAGATCCCGGTGGTCATCGGCGCCACCAGGACATCGCCGTCATCGCGCTGATAGCCATAGGCGCCCTTGCCGTAATCGCCGAAGCCTTCCCATTTCATCGGCTCGGCGCCGGCAGCCTTGGCCATGTCCAGCGACATCTCGTCGGCCAGCGCCATCGGATCGGCGACATTCTGCAGGATGATGGAGCATTTGTCATCGGACATGCTCCCCCCGATGATCACCGAGGCATTGATCCCGTCCGGCCCGAGATAGCTGGCATACACGAAACTGCCCGAGCCGCTCTTGCGGCCATCTTCGAAGGTGTCGGACGCGTCCAGCGCCTCGATGGCCTTGCCAAGATCGCCGCCCGAGGCCAGGCAATAGGACTCGAAGGCCGAAATCGCCGCCGCCTCGCGTTCATCGGCATGCGCGGCGGTTGCCAGCACGGTGGCGGCCAAAAGCGGCAGGGCCAGTTTTTTCATCATCTTCTTCTCCTCTTTGGATGAAAAATCGGTCAGGCTTCGGGCACGGGGCCGAAGCGGTTTTCATGGGGCTCTCCCGGCCGGGCCAGCTGCACGATCAGCCAGATGCAGGACAGCAGCGAGACCAGCGGCGCGCCAAGCAGGATCACATCGAGCGCGCTCCCGCCCGTTGCCTGGGCCAACATCCCGCGGATCGCGACGGCCGGCACCAGAAAGGCCAGCAGCGCGGCACCGGGCAGCAGCAGCCACCAGCCCGAGCGCCCGACATCGTGCAGGCGCCGCCAGCCCGCCGCCAGCGCGGGCAGCGTCAGGACGAAGGAGACAAAGACCGAAAGCGGCCTGCGATCGGGCAGCCCCCGGTCGGGATCCGCCGGGAACAGGACCATGTCCAGCGCGGCGGCGCCCAGCAGCGCCAGAAGGCAGGCCGGAACAAACCACCAGTATTCGGCCCGCCCGGCGCGGCCGCCGAAGCGGGCAAACCTGCGCAGGCAGGTCAGGGTCGCGCGCAGGGGGCTCATTCCGCCTCCGGCGGCAGACCGGTTGGGACCGGGCGGCCGTCGCGCCACAGATCGCGCCCGACAGGCAGGCCATCTTCATAACGGGTGGTGGGGCCGTCCCTTTCGCCATCCTTCCAGGACTGCACCTCGCCGACCGCGCCATCCGGGCGGAAGAGATAGCGCAGCCCGTCCCGGGCGCCGTCCTCGTAGCGGGCCCGCTCGAGGCGATAGCCCTGCGCGTCGAACCGCTCCCACGGGCCGTTCCGCAGCCCCGCGGCATAGCTGCCCTGCCAGTATTCCTCGCCATGGGACCCGCCTTCGCGCCAGGGCCCGGTCTTCTGGCCTTCGGAATAGGCCCCGCCCGACAGCAGCCTGCCCTCGCGGTCGCGCTCTTCCCAGGGGCCGTCAAGCGTGCCGTGGACATAGGTTTCCAGCCGCCGCAGCTGGCCGTTCGCGCCGATCTCGCGGCGCGGGCCGTCAAGCCGCCCCTCGGGGTCGTAGACCTCATGGATGGTGGTGCCGTAGCGCTCTGTCCGCAGCCATTCGCCGATGCGGGTGCCGTGATCGTACATGCCCCGCTCCAGCGTCTCGCCCCGCCAGGTCCGGGTGAAAAGGCCGTGGGGCTTGTTGTCGACATAGGTGACACGGCTGACATCGTTGTCGATCCGCCCGGTCAGGATGTAGCGGCCCTGGATCTGGCCATCGATCACCTCCGAGCGGTCGATCAGCTCGTCGCCGCGATGGCGGGTGGTCAGCCGGTAGCCCTCGGCCCTGATGTCGGTTTCGGTGATGCTGCCATAGCGCTCGACGATCTTCTCGCCCGCGCCATGGCCCTCGACGGTCACCGGCAGGCGCTCATGGACCAGCTTGCCGTCCTTCCAGTGGCGGTCATGCAGAACCTTGCCATCATCCGAGAACCGGGTTTCGCGGATCAGGGCGCCCTCGCGGGACCAGCGCCGCGACAGGCCCACTTCCCGCCCGTCGACGAAATGGCGTTGGCTGCGGAGCTTGCCCGAGGGCCAGTGCTCGGTCCGGACATCCACCGCTTGCCCATCCGCCACGGCCTCGGCAGGCGGCGCCCCGGTTTCCGGCGCGGCAAGCCCCGGCACGGCCAGCAGCAGGGCAAGCGCGGTGGCGGTTCCGCGGATCATTGCGCCGCCGCCTCCGGCACCGGAAGATCGGGGAAGCTCACCGCAAAGCTGCGGCTCAGCGGCTCGGGCGTCAGCTCGGCGCGCAGGATCTTCGCGGGGGGTCCGGCGACCCGCAGCGTGCCATCGGGGAATATCGCCTCCCGGATGCCGTCATCGGGCGACAGCGCCCCGCCCCCGGGCGCGCTCAGCGCCAGCGGCACGCCCTCGGCATCGACAAAGCGCAGCTGCTCCGTCAGCTCGGCCACGGTCATGTCATCGGCGATATCCAGCGCCGCCGGATCGATCCGCCAGGGCCGGTCGGATGACGGCTGCACCCCGGCCCCGGTCCAGGCGAGGGTGGCGTCGCAGGACAGCGTCACCTCCCGGCTGCCGAGGCCGTAGAAATGCCGGCGCTGACCATCCCCGGTCTGCAGCTCCAGCACGTCGGCATCCTCCGCCTTGCGCCGGACGAAGACGAGCGTCTCGGCGCCCTCGGTCGCGGGCGGCGCGAGGCTGGCGGTGCAATGCGCGGCCTGGGCCGGGGCCAGAGGCAGGCGCAGCGCCCCGCTCTCCAGCCCCTCGGGCGCGACCTCCTCGGCCGCGGGCGGCGGGCCATCCCGGAACAGCGGCTGCCGCTCGGGCGCGGTATCGGGATCGAGACGCCGCCCCTCCTCGGTCAAAAACCGCATCTCGCGGCGGACGGCGGGCACCTCGGCATAGCGGTCGACGCGCACCGTCAGTTCCTCGGGCGGGGCCTCCATGCGCAGCAGCACCCGGATCGCGCTGTAATCGGGCGAGGCGATGCGCCGCGCCAGGCTCTCGCCCGGGGTCAGCCAGTCGGGGCCGCGATCGCCGGCAAAGATCATGCCCTGCGCCCCGCTTCCCTCGGGCAGCGCCCAGGAGAACACGTCTGTCTCGGCGCCTGACAGCGTCAGCACATAGCCCTCCGGCGCCGGGGCAAGCACCGCGCGCGCCCCGTCCCGGCTGGCCTCGGCATGGCCGGTCGCATCCGGCACCAGGCTCATCACGAAGGGCGCGACCGGGTACCAGTCGAGATCGGCCCGCAGCTCGGTCGCCGCCTCCAGATCCTGACTGACATCGCGCAGGGTCGTCGCGTCCAGCAGGCTGCGCGAGATCTGCGGCACGCCCTCGGGGTCGCGCCAGTTCGGCAGCGTCAGCGGCGGTTCCGCCGTCAGGGGCACGTGCAGCGCCCGGTCTCCGGCAAAGAGCCGCAGGTCGGAAAGGGCGAAACGCCCGATATTGCGCCACTGCGCCGCCCGGTGATCGAATTCCAGCCGCAGCCCGCCGAAATCCTCGACCAGACGCCCCGGCCCCCCGGGAAACACCTCGGCCTCGCTGGCCAGCGGCGCAGGCGGCTCGATCCGCTCGGGCATGTCGCGCCACTCGGCCGGGCGCATGCTGTTATCGGCATGCACCGTAACCGGATAGCCCCGCGGCGCAATCGCCAAGGTCTCGCGCAGCGACCCGTTCTCATCCGTGCCCGGCACCAGACGGCGATCGGTGGTGATCGCCGCCCGCTCGACCCAGCCCTCGTCGCGGTCGACCACCACCAGCCCCGCCAGCCGTGCGATGAAATCCTCGCCCTCATAGCGCAGGAAGACGCGGTCCGCGGTCAGGTGATCCACGGTAATCGTCACATCCCGCACCCCGCCATATTCGGGAACCGTGGTGCTCCAGCCCTCGGCAAGCTCGATCGGGACCGGCGGGAAAGCGGCGGCGAACTGCTCGCGCAGACCGCCAAGCATCGGGGCGGGCCCCTCGGTCTCGCCCAGCGGCCGGACCTCGCCCAGCCTGCCGGTGGCAAGGTCCAGCCGGGCGCCGAACCCGGCCTCGAAGCCCTGCCGCACCCGATCCGGAAGCGGAGCCGCCGTGGTCATGGTCTGGCTGCCCAGCCGGGTCTTCAGCCAGAGCGGGTTCAATGTCAGGTCGACAGTGTCGCCATCGCGCTCGGCCGCGCGGATCCGGGCCAGGAAAGACACCCGCTCAGGATCCAGCGGAACGGTCTGGCTGTCCGGCTCGACCGACCGGACCGAGAGCTCGACGCGATAGCTGCGCTCGCTGCCCTCGGCGGGGGCGAAGGTCAGTGTCTCGGCCCCGGCGACACTCGCCGCAAGCACAAGGATAAGGCCGTAACCGGCTGTCTTATAGGTCATTCATCCTCCGTTCCGCAGGCGAAGCTAGCGTCCCGGGCGCGGATTTTAACCCGTCTCGAACAAGTAGTTTAGAACGGGCATAATCTTGCTCATTCCGCAACCGGAACGGGCGCGGGAGGAAGAAGAGCGGAGGAGATGACGGACCCGGTCAGGGCCGGGCGCCGGGCGCGCTGCAAGGCAGCATGGCCCGGCCCTGCCGGCTAGGCCGAAGCGCGCGCCCGAGGCGTGTTCGGGACATTGGCAGAGGCGATGGCGGGCGCATATCCAAGCCAGGCCAGCACCGCGCCGGTCTCGGCGAGGACCGGCTCGGCCAGACCGGCCGCGAAGCTCTCGAAGGCGCTCCGGTTCAGCCCGTTGACGCCGACCAGTACCGGAATGTCGCGCTCGAGCGCCTCGGCGATCAGCGGCACGAACCCATGCCCGCCCGCCTCGAGCTTGCCGAACTTGTTGACGATCAGCAGCGCCGCGCCCCCGAGATGGCGCGCGGCCTCGGCCGCCGCGGTCTCGACCGCGCCCGCATCCATCCGGCACCCGCGCGCGCCCTGCCCCAGCGGCTGCGACAGCTGCAGGACCGGCCCGTCGGGCAACACCTTCAGATCGCCATCGCAGGGATGCCCGTCGGGATCGGCGGCACTGAACTGCACCGCCCCCGCAAGCCGCAGCCCCTGCGCCGAAAGCAGCGTCGCGGTCTCGGCCAGAACGAGGCTGGCCGCCCCGCGTTCCTCGGACATGAGATAGCCAAAGCGCATTGCAGAAGCCCTCGCAAATGGAAGGGCAGGCCCGTCTGGGGGAGTGAGAGTGACGGGCCTGCCCGGTCCGCCCGGACCCGGATCAGGGTCTGGGTCAGGCGGGTTGGCTGAAGACCGTTACCGGCGGCAACGGACCTTCAAAACGTTCGACCTCGGCCATCGCGGTCTGGCCGCAATTGGCCTGGGCCAGTCTCGACGTGGCGACGCCCGTGGTCAGGTTGTTGATGTCGCCATAGGCACAGAGGCTGCCGATCTTGCGCGGCTCGACCGGATCGAACCAGCCGCCCTCGCTGACCCGGATCACCCCGGGCCGGATCACGTCGGTGATGACAAGCCCGGCGAGGATCTGGCCGCGCTGGTTGAAGACCCGCACCACCTCGCCATCGCTCAGCCCACGCGCCTCGGCATCCTCGGGATGCATCCAGCACGGTTCCCGACCCTGCACCGCATAGGTCTCGCGGATCTTGGTGCCGCAAAGCTGCGAGTGCAGCCGCAGGTCGGGGTGGTTCGAGGCCACGGCCAGCGGGTAGAGCGTGGTCGGCCCGCCCAGCCGCTCGATCGGTTCCATCCAGGTGGCATGCGGCGGACAGTCGTCATAGCCGTATTTCTCGATGGCGGTCGAATAGAGCTCGAACTTGCCTGACGCGGTGCCAAGCGCGTTCAGCAGCGGATCGGCCCGGAAATCGGCATGCCGCACAAAGTCCTTCTGCGCCTCTGCCAGCGGGAAGGCCAAGGGCTTGTTGCTGTCCCAGAACGCGTCGAAGACCGGCATTTCCATGCCCTTGGCGCGGGCCTCGACCTTGGCGGCCTCGTAGAAGCCGCGGATCCAGTCCATCTCGCTGAGCCCCTGGGTGAACTCGTAGCCCCGGCCCAGCTTGTCGGCGATATCGGCGAAGATGTCATAATCGCTCCGCGCCTCGAAGACCGGCTCGACGATCTTCTTCATCGGGACGATATGGCTCAGCGCATAGTCGCCGACCTGCTCGATGTCGTTGCGCTCGTAGGAGGTGGTCGCCGGCAGCACGATATCGGCATGGCGCGCCGAGGCGGTCCACTGGAAGTCATGCACGATGAAGGTGTCGAGCTGGCGCCAGGCACGCAGCATCTCGTTGCGGTCCTGATGGTGCGAGAACGGGTTGCCGCCCGCCCAGTAGGCCAGCTTGATCTCGGGCAGCTCGACCTCGTGGCCGTTGAACTGCATCACCTTGCCCGGGTTCAGCAGGGTCTCGACCAGCCGCGAGACCGGGATCGAGACCGCGCCGCTGGCCGCCAGCCAGGCCGCGCCTTCGACCTTGACCCCCGAGGCATCGTCGACGGCCTTCAGGATCGGCGTGGTATGGGTCGGCGAGCCGCCCGAGGCATAGTGATAGCTCAGCCCGTAACCGCCGCCCGGCAGCCCGATCTGACCCAGCATCGAAGCCAGCGTGATCAGCGCCCAGTGGATCTGTTCGCCATGGTGCTGCCGCTGGGTCGAATAGCCGAGCGCCAGCATGGTGCGCTTGGACGAGAACCGCCGCGCCAGGTCGCGCAGCTTGTCGGCCGGAACGCCGCAGATTTCCGCGGCCCATTCGGGCGTCTTCGGCGTGCCGTCGGTGTCGCCCAGCAGATAGGGCAGGAACTTGTCGAAGCCGACGGTGTAGCGGTCGAGGAAGGCCTGGTCATGCAGCCCTTCATCCTGCAGCGCATACATGATGCCCAGCATCATCGCCACGTCGGTCTGCGGCGCCGGCGCGATCCATTCGCTGTCCAGATGCTGCGCGGTCTCGGTGCGGACCGGGTCGATGCAGATCGACTCGACGCCCGCCTCCTTGATCTGGTCGACGCCGCGGAACGAGCCGTGATCGGCGACCTGCCAGCAGATTTCCGAGTTGTTCAGCGGGTTGGCGCCCCAGAACACCATCAGCTCGCAATTCTCGGCGAGGTTGTCCCAGGTGGTGCACTGTTCATAGACCTCGATCGAGCCCGAGACATAGGGCAGGATCACCTGCGCGGCCCCGGTCGAATAGTCGCCGACCGAGTTGGTGTAGCTGCCCGTCAGGTTCAGCATCCGGCGCAGCAGGGTCTGGCAGTTATGCAGCTTGCCCGGACTCTTCCAGCCATAGGACCCGGCAAAGACCGCCGGATGACCGTAGGTTTCGCGCACGCGGGTGATCTCGCCCGCGACCAGCTCGATCGCCTTTTCCCAGCTGACGCGGACGAAATCGCCCGAGCCGCGGCCGTCCGGATCGGCGCCGGGGCCCTGTTCAAGCCAGGCGCGGCGCACCATCGGATAGCGGATGCGCGATTCCGAGTAGAGCGAGTCGAGCACGCCCGGCAGCTGCGGCGAGGGCGCGGGGTCCCCCTCCCAGGGCTTGAACTCGACGGCGCGGCCGTCCTCGACCATGCCGTAGAAGACGCCCCAGTGGCAGCCCGAGACGACCCCCTTGCTGGCGGCCTGGGCGGCGGCGCCGCGGCCGAAGAGCGGGAGCCCGGCAAAGCCGAGGCCGGTGGCAAGCGATCCTTTCAGGAAGCTGCGCTTCGAAAGGGTCAGGGAAGAATTGGAAGTCGAAGTCATGACCTGTCCTTTCAGATCCGCGCCGTGGCGGGGTCGTGCAGGGGTTGGGCGGCGGCCTCATCGGCCGTCATCAGGGTCTTGAATGCCAGCACCAGCCGGGCCAGCGCACCGTAGAAACCGGTATCGTCCGCCTTGATCAGCGCAGCGCCGAAGCGCGCGCACCAGTCAAGCTCGTCCAGCAGCCGCGCCGCGATGTCGGGGCGGCCGCGCCGCAGCGCCTCGGCCAGCGTCGCCAGCTGGATGCCGATATGGTCGGGCATCTCCGAGGTGCCTTCGAGATGGATGTCGAGATCGCGCAGGATCTGCTGCATCCGGCCCACGGCGGGGCCGCAAAGCCGTCCGGTCCCGTCCCAGGCGCTGGCATAGGGCGGCAGGCTGCGCTGCCGGAAGATGCCCTCGAACAAGGCCGTGTGGCGACGTTCGAGCGAGACCGCGACCTCTTCGGCCGATCCCGCGGTGAGGATCTGGCGGATCGCATCGACCGCCGTCTCCTCGCCCAGATACCCTCCGATCCGGCCCAGCGAGACCTGTCCCTGCATCGAGCGCAGCGCCTGCAGGCAGTCGCGGTCGGGCGGGGTCAGCAGAAGCGAGGCGAGGAATTCGGCCATGAAAGCCAGGTCGGCGGCCTCTTCCTCGCTCATGTCGACGAGGAATTCGGTCATTGCACCGTCTCCTTGCTGACATTGAGATCCTTCGAGTGGTTCTGCAGATAGGCCAGGATCAGCCGGTACTGGTCATCGCTGAAGGAGGTGAAGCGGCGCATCGCCTTCAGCGTCCCGATCCACTGGTTGGCCGTGAAATGGGTCTTCTGCGGCAGCACGTGGCAGGCGGCACAGGCTTTCTGGAAGGTGTCCTGACCGTACTCCCAGACCGCGCCGCGATCGGTGTTCATGCCCCCGGCATCGGACCACAGCGCGATCTCGGCCGGCACCCAGCTCTGGCCGGTCGCGGCCGCGACCTCGGGCGCGCCGCGCGTCACGGCGGCGGCGGCGGCATCGTCGAAGACCGCCATCATCACCCGCTGGCCCTTGGCCTGGTAGAGCACCGTCGGCGCGTCTTCCATCTGCCAGCCGCGCAGCGTCAGCTGCACCTTGTCGCCGTCGCGTGCCGTGACCTCGGCCGCGGCCCCGCCCAGGATCTTGCCGTCGGGCTGGTTCTCGGTGGCGACCATGTCGGCGCCAAGCCAGACATCCTTGGTTTCGACCACGGTAGCGCTGTCGCCTGCCGCGATGGCGGAGGCGGCCGAGACCGGCAGTTGCGGCGCCTTGCCGACGGCCTGGTCCAGCATCACCACGTGATCGGCATAGTTCGGCGCGGGCTGGCCCGGCGCCCGGTTCTCGACCGGCGGCACCGATTTCAGATAGACCGCCATCGCCTGCACGTCCGAAAACGGCAGCTGCGAGGTATTGGCCACGACCTCGGCCATGTCGCCATCGGCCATCCGGCCGATCGGGTTCTTGCCGGTATGCAGGTAGTTGGCGATCCGCGCCGTCGACCAGTAGCCGATCCCGGTCTGGTCGGGCGAGATGTTCGGGAACCAGCCGGTGCCCTCGGGGTTCGGGCCGCCGCCATAGCGCTTGTCGGCGATCACCTCGCCCATCAGACCGCGCGGCGAGTGGCATTCGGCGCAGTGGCCCGCGCCTTCGACCAGATATTCGCCGCGGTGATAGACATCGGGGTCGACGCCGTCCGGCACCTCGCCGGGGGTCAGGGCGTCGCCGTCAAGGAAGGCCAGCCGCCAGATGCCGACGCCGCGGCGCAGGTTGTAGGGGAATTTCAGCTCGTGATCGGGCACGTCGGACCGGACCGCGGGCAGCGACATGAGATAGGCGTAAAGGTCGCGCGAATCCTCGCCGGTCAGCCGCTGATACGAGGTATAGGGGAAGGCCGGATACAGGTTCTGGCCGTCGGGCATCACGCCCTCGGGGCCGACGCCCTCGCGCAGCGCGCGGTCGAACTCGGCCAGGGTCCAGCTGCCGATGCCGGTTTCCTCATCGGGCGAGATGTTGGGCATGTGGAAGATGCCGAAGGCGGTGTCCAGCGACCGGCCGCCGCCCAAATGGGTTTCATCTTCCGCGTCCGGGCTGGCATGGCAGGTGGCGCAATCCGAGGCCAGGAAGACGGTGCGGCCATTCTCGAGATCTGCGCCTTCCAGCGCGGGCAGCTCGCGGCTGCCGTTCACTGCGGACCAGGTCCAGGGCGAGGTCACGACAAGGAAACCCGCCCCTCCCAGAACCAACAGGCTACCCGCCAGCTTCACTAGCGTTCTTGCTTTGACTGTCATGATGCGTGCCTCCGATCCTCTCGGACGTGGGGAATTTTCGAGCTGGACCATAACCTGTCGGACGGCCACAGAGGCTTCGGTTTTGTGAGGATTTGTAAATGCGACGTGAACGGGGCCCGAATGCCCCTGCGCACAACCGTCTTTCGCCTGCTATGAGCGATTGCCAATTTGCCGCAGTTGTGGTCGATTGCGCGCATGCCTCCGCCCCCCGCGCCCTCGTCAGGCCCGCCATGCTGGCCTGCCGACATCCTGACCGATCTGCTCTCCGGCGCCAGCGACGCGCTTGTCGACGAGATTCTGCGTCTCGGCGCCGCCAACGGCTTCACGGATCAGACAAGTTCGATGCGGGCGGCCTGGGTCGAATCGATCGAGATCATCAATGCCAGCCTGATCGCCAGCCTCTCCGCCCCCAATCAGGAAAGCGGCCCCAACGGGCATAACGACTATGCCACCGATCCCCGCTTCGCCGGGCTGCGCGAGGTCGCCTGGCGGCATCGCCGCTCGGGCGTGCCGCTCTGGCTGAACCACGGGTTGCTGAAAGATTACCGCCACGGCTATGTGGCGTTTTTCCGCGAACTGTTTCGCGATGAGAAACGGCCCCCCGCCCTGGACGACCCCGAGGCCCTGATCGAGCGACTCGGGCTGTTCTTCGACGAGGTCGAGCTGGCGATGCTGGCGCCCTGGTCCGAGCCCGGCACCGAAGAGGCCGCGATGGCCGACCGGCTGCGGCGCCTCACCCGCGAACGCGACCAGCTTTTCGGCGTGCTCGAAAGCCTGCGCGGCCCGGTCTTCATCGCCGACGAGGACAACCGGCTGATCAGCGCCAACCGCGCCGCGATGCAGACCTTCCTCGGGCTCGACGAGACCGGGGCGCTGGCCTACCGGCTGGCGCTGCAATCGCGCCGCAGCGAGCTGCAGCCCATCGTCGACGAGATCCTCGGCACCGAAGGCAGCCAGTGGAGCGCGATCTGGCTGCAGACCCAGTCCGGCAGCCGCTGCTTCGACATCCGGCTCGAGACCGTCGAGGACACCGCCTACAAGCTCGACCGCTGGCGCATCGTGCTGATGAACGACGTCACCGACCACCAGCAGGCGATCGAGCAGGCGCGCGAGGCCGAACGCACGATGTCACTGTTCCTCGCCGCGATGAGCCACGAGATCCGGACCCCCCTGCACAGCGTGCTGGGCGCGGCCGAGCTGTTGCGGGACGTGCCGCCGCAGGATGTCGAGGAACGCACCCGGCTGACCGAACTGCTCGACATCTCGGCCCGCGGGCTCAGCGCCACGCTCGAGAACGTGCTCAGCTTCTCGCGATTCGAACAGCAGGCGCCCAAGCCGCGGCCGGGCCCGGTGGTGCTGGCCGAGGTGCTGGAAAACCTCGTGCGCAGCCGCGACATCCTCGCCCGCCAGCAGGGCGTGCCGCTGATGCTGTCGCTGGCCGCCGACCTGCCCGACGAGGTCGGGCTCGACTGGTCGATGGTGCAGCAGATCCTCGGCAACCTGATCCAGAACGCGATCCGCCATGATGACGGGCGCGGCGTCGCGCTGGAGCTGAGCCGCGAAACGGGCGACGCCGGCGACGAGCTGGTCTTCGCCGTCACCGATCACGGCCCCGGCCTGCCCGCCCCGATCCGCGAGATGCTGACCGCCGCGCCCACCGCGCTCCGGCCGCGCCCGACCGGAAAGTCGGGCTCGGGGCTGGGCCTCGCCATCGCCCAGCGGATGACGCTGGCCCATGGCGGCACCATCTCGGGCGGCTCGGCCGCGGGGCCCGGCGGCGGCGCCCGGATCGAGGTGCGGCTGCCCCTGGTCGCGGCCCCGGCCCCGGCCAAGGCGACCCCCCGCCCCGATGGCGCGCTGTCCAGCAAAAGCTGCCTTCTGATCGACGACGACCCGGTCGGCGTCCTCGTCACCCTGGCCATGCTGGAACGCATGGGCCTGTCCGTCGACCATGCCCGCTCGCTGCGCCAGGCCGGCGCGCTCTGCCAGGCGCATCCCGAGAATTACGACCTCTTCATCGTCGATTACCGCCTGCCCGACGGCAATGGCGTCGATTTCGCCCGCAGCCTGCGCCAGGGCGGCACGCTGGGCGAGCGTCCGGTCTTCCTGCTCAGCGCCAATGTCGATCTGGTGCGTCAGACCGACGGTCAGGCCGCGCTGTTCACCGCGCTTCTGGAAAAGCCGCTCGATGCCGGGGCGCTGGGGCGGGCGATCCGCAGCGGCACCCGCCCGATCCGCGCCAGCGCGATGCTGGACGGGCTGTCTCCCGCGGCGCAGCGGCGGATGGCCGAGGCCTTCGCCGAAGGCTGGCGCGCCTTCGGCGCCCGGCTCGAGACCTGCACCGACCGCGCGCCCGATGCGGAACTGGCCGCCCTGGCCCACAAGCTGGCGAATGGCGCCGCCATCTTCGGCCGGACCGAGCTGCATGCCGCCCTCCGCACCTTCGAGCAGGCCTTCGATTCGCCCGCCGCCACCGAGCGGATGCGCGCCGTGGCCCGCGCCCGGGTTCTGGCCACCGCCCCCGAGGACATGACTGCGCCGAACGAGGCCCCCGACGCATGAGTGCGACTGCCGACATCCTTCTCGTCGATGACGACATTCTGGTGCAGGTGATGGTCGAGGACATCGTCACCCAGCTTGGCCACCGCTTCCATGCCGCGGGCGATGGCGAGACCGCGCGCGAGGCCATCGGCCGGAACGGCTTCGACTTGGTGATCCTCGACCGCCGCCTGCCCGACACTGACGGGCTTCTGCTGGCGCCGCTGCTGCAGCAGGACCGCAAGATCCCCTTCATCGTGTTCTCCAGCCTCGACGCCCCCACCGACCAGGTGCTGGGGCTGGGCATGGGTGCCAGCGACTATGTCTGCAAGCCGGTCGAACCCGCGGTGCTGCGCGCCCGCATCCAGGCCCGGCTGACCGCCCGCCGCACCCCCGAGGAACAGACCACCTTCCGGCTCGGCGACGCGCTCCGGCTCGATGCGGTGTCGCGCAGGCTCTGGATCGCCGACCGGGTCGAGGTGCTCTCGCCCGCTGAATCGCGGCTGCTGATCTGCCTGCTGCGCAATATCGGCAAGCCGCGCGACCGGATGCAGATCAGCATGGCCACCTGCGGCCGCGAATGGGTCTATGGCGACCGCACCATCGACGTGCTGATCTCGCGGCTGCGGCGCCGGCTCAAGGGCAGCGAGGTGCGGATCACCACCGTGCACGGGCTGGGCTATGTGCTGACCCTCGACAACTAGCCCGGCTGCAACAGCGCACTGCCCCTGTTCGGCGATGGGGACTGCCACGACCCGGCGGCACGCCCTAGATCGGCGACAGGAAAGGCGTTCCGACGCCGTCGCTGCAAAGGAGCACCGCCATGAAGAAGATCGGCTTTTTGTCCTTCGGGCACTGGTCGCCCGCGCCCAGCTCGGGCACCCGCTCGGCCGCGGATGCGCTGATCCAGTCGATCGAGCTGGCCGAGGCCGCCGAGGATCTCGGCGCCGACGGCGCCTATTTCCGCGTCCATCACTTCGCCCGCCAGCTGGCCTCGCCCTTCCCGCTTCTGGCCGCCGTCGCGGCCCGGACCCGGACCATCGAGATCGGCACCGGCGTGATCGACATGCGCTATGAAAACCCGTTCTACATGGTCGAGGATGCCGGCGCCGCAGACCTGATCTCGGGCGGGCGGCTGCAGCTCGGCATCAGCCGTGGCTCACCCGAACAGGTGATCGAGGGCTGGCGCCATTTCGGCCATGACCCCGAGGCGGGTCAAAGCGATGCCGATATGGGCCGCGAGCATGGCCGGATCTTCTTCGACCTGCTGAAGGGCGAGGGTTTCGCCCAGCCGAACCCGCATCCGATGTTCCCGAACCCGCCGGGCCTGCTGCGCATCGAGCCCCATTCCGAAGGGCTGCGCGACCGGATCTGGTGGGGCTCGGGCTCGAACGCCACCGCGATCTGGGCCGCCGAGATGGGCATGAACCTGCAAAGCTCGACCCTGAAGGATGACGAGACCGGCGAGCCGTTCCATGTCCAGCAGGCCCGTCAGATCCGCGCCTATCGCGAGGCCTGGGCCAGGGCCGGGCACAGCCGCAAGCCGCGGGTCTCGGTCAGCCGCTCGATCTTCGCCCTCGTCGACGACCGCGACCGCGCCTATTTCGGCCGGGGCGTGCAAAGCCGCGACTCGGTCGGCCAGCTTGACGAGACGACGCGGGCGATCTTCGGGCGCAGCTATGCCGCCGAGCCCGACCGGCTGGTCGCGGAGCTGGAAAAGGACGAGGCCATCGCCGAGGCCGACACGCTGCTTCTGACCGTGCCGAACCAGCTTGGCGTCGATTACAATGCCCATGTGATCGAGGCGATCCTGACCCATGTCGCGCCCCAGCTCGGCTGGCGCTGACCCGGGGCCAGGCAACCCCGATCCGGGCCATCCCTTGACAGACCGCATTCATCTAGCCATCTATCTAGCCAGATCATGCGGAGGCCCGTCCGATGTGGACATTGCAGGATGCCAAGAACCGGTTCAGCGCGGTCGTCGAGGCGGCTCTGGCCGGGGTGCCCCAGGAAGTCACCCGCCGCGGCAAGCCCGCGGTCGTGGTGCTGTCGGCCGATGACTACCGGCGCCTGCTGAAAGGCGCCGCCGCCGCCCGCGAAAGCTTTGCCGAGCATCTCATGGCCTTCCCTGCCCCCGAAATAGAGGCTGCCTCCGGGATCGGCCGCGCCGAGGTCCGCCCGCGCGACGTCCGCTTCTGATGTATCTGATCGATACCAACGTCATTTCCGCGGTGCGCCGTCCCGACCGCGCGCCGCAGGTCCGCGCCTGGCTGGCCGCGCGGCCCGAGCCCGAGCTGTTTCTCAGCGTCATCACCCTGGGCGAGATCGAGCGCGGCATCCGCCAGCAGGAGACCCGCGACCCCGGTTTCGCCCGCGACCTGCGGGTCTGGCTCGACCGGACCATGCTGGTCTTTGCCGACCGGCTGCTGCCCTTCGGCGCCGCCGAGGCGCGGATCTGGGGCCGGCTTTCGGCCGAGATCGGCCATCCCGGCGCCGACCTGATGATCGCGGCAACCGCGCTTCAGCACGGCGCCACCGTGGTCACCGGCAATGTCTCGGATTTCGAACCGACCGGGGTCCCGATCGAGAACCCGTTCTGAGCCCCTGCCCTCAGTCGAGCCCGTCGAAGGCGCCCGGATGCAGCTCTTCCCAGAAGGCGGCGATGGCCTCGGCATTAAGCGCCGACATCCAGCCGTGACGCTCGAAATCGTCGCGCGCAGCAGCATCGAGCCGGGCCATGAACAGCCGCTTGTCGGCATCGCGCTGGGTCGGCTTGCGCGCCGCCGCCAGATCGCGGATCCGCTCGAGCCGCCTGGCCCGGAAAGACCGCGGCGGGGCCGGGTTTCGCGGCGAAACCCCGGGCTCGGGCGCGCTGCCGTCGAAATCCTCGCGCAGCGCCGCCGTGAGATAGCCGACCGCGTTCTTCACGCCCCCCTGCCCCGCCACATAGTCGAGCTTGCGCCGCACATAATCCTGCCCGTGCTCGGCGATCCATTGCCGCGCCAGCCGGTCGCTGACCCCGAGCGCCCGCAGCCGGGCATAGACCTCGGAATTCCTCAGCCCCTCGCCATCGTCGAGATCGAGGATCGCCAGCTGCGGGTTCTCGGCGATGCGGAAGCGGATATCGGTCACGCTCCGCCCCATCTTGCGCAGCTCGGGGGTGACGACGATGTTCGAGGTCTTGTTCACCTCGGCCACGGCGGGCTTGATGACCTTGGCATTGAGATGCTTGAACACCTCGTAATAGGGGCTGTCGGCCACCCCCATCAGGCGCCGGAACAGATCGAGCGACCACCAGCCGGTGCTGCCGGTGCGGATGAAGCGGTAACAGTTCTCGTAAAGCGCCAGCGCATGGCCCGAGGTGAAGCGGCGCTGGATGTTCAGGTTGATCAGCGCGAAGACCTTGGGGTCGTGCAGCTTTTCCGCCAGCGCCGGGGAATAGGCATATTCGCAGATCCCGCCCTTGAGCTTGGCATAGGACAGAAGCGCCGAGACCCCCCATTCCTGCCGCCCCTCGGCATCGAGCATGTCCCATTCGGCCACGGTCTCGGCCAGCCCGCGCAGCGACTGCTTGAGCGTCTCCATGTCGTTCGAATTGTAGCCGATCATCAGGCACAGCGTGCGGGCGTCGATCTGGTGGCGGCTCTGCGAGATCAGCGTGTCATAGGCATTCAGCAGCAGCACGTTCGACAGCTTGCGCTGCAACAGCGTCAGCTTGCCCGAGACATGGATCGCGGCCACATGCTTCTTGACCGCTCCGCGCCGCAGCGGCCCGGTCAGCCGGTCGCGTGGAATGTCGTCCATCCCGCCCTCGCTCGCGGGGCGCGTCGCCCCGTCGGATGCCTCGTCACCTGGTTCCGGAATCGTGCGACTCGCGCCGACCTGTTCCGGTTGCGGCCATGATCTGTCAAAAGGTGTCCGCAGGCAAGCCCGCCTCTGGCACCTGAAAGCCGGTCCCGGAAACGGGCACCTCACGCATCCGGCCCTGTCCCGAAGGTACCCGTTTGCGGGAGAGGCGGTCCGGCCTCGGGCGGCCCGAAAGGCTCCGGCATGGAAAAACAGAGCCTAACATGGCCAAACCGGGGGGCCCTGAGTCGCGCGAAGGCCCCTTCCCCGCGAATCGGCGCCCGATATCCCGCAAACAGGTGCCTGTCCCCCTGCATCCGGCGCCCTCTCCGCCTGCATCCGGGCACCCATGTTGCGCTTAGGTCTTGAAATATATTGATATTATGGAGACGAAAGATTCAGAAAACCTGAAAAGACTCCTAAAACCACTCTGCCGATGTTCTTGATTTTCGTCTTTTTCAGGCAAGGAACAGCCCAGCCGATTCCCAACGGGGACAGGATGTGCCATAGTTTGGCGCGTATCGCGAAAAACAGCGAACATGCAGAGGCATCATGGCAAAGAAAACCGGCGCTCCCAGCAAGCCAGATCTTCCCCCCTATTTCAACATCGACCCGGCTGCAGCGGCCGCCAAGCTCTCGGCGCCGATCGACACGCCGCGCTTTGCCAAGGCCGCGGCCTTCGCCGCCCGCGGGCGCGACGACCTTGCCCGGCGGGGTTATGCGCCCGACGGCAAGAAGCGGCTGCGGAAATTCTCGACCTGGGAGGTCTGCCGTTATCTGATCCCGGTCAATCCGGCCCATCTGCGCCGGGTGCTGCGCCAGAATCCCGACCTGCCCCAAGGCGAAGGCGAAGGCGGCGCCAAGTGGTACACGCTGGACGAGGTGCTGCGGCTGCGCGAGCATTTCGCCGAGGAAGGCGCCAAGGACCGCGAATACCAGGCCTGGCGGCCCGAGGGCCTGCCCGCCAAGGTCGTGGCGGTCGCCAATTTCAAGGGTGGCGTCGGCAAGACCTCGACCTGTGCCCATCTGGCGATGTCGGCCGCGCTCGACGGTTACCGGGTGCTGGTGATCGATCTCGACAGCCAGGGCTCGATGACCTCGATCATGGGCGGTCAGGTCGAGGATGAATGGCAGACCGTCTTCCCGATGCTGGCCCGCGACTATGCCAGGCATCTGCAGGCGGAAAACCGGGTCCGCGAGGCCGCCGGAGAGGCCCCGTTCGGCTTCGACGAAACCCTGACCGCGGCGCTGGAGGTTTCGCCGCGAAACCTGGTGCAGCCGACCCACTGGCCCAATATCGACCTGATCGGGGCGCAGCTGAACCTGTACTGGGCCGAGTTCCAGGTGCCGGTCTGGCGGATGCAGATGCGGTCCTGGCCGCTTTGGGATTCGCTCCAGAACGCGCTGGAAGAGGGCGGCATGCTTGACGATTACGACATCGTCCTGCTCGACACCCCGCCGGCGCTTGGCTACCTGACCATCAACGCGCTGTCGGCGGCCGATATCCTCCTGGTGCCGCTGGGCGCCTCCTTCCTCGAATTCGATTCCACGGGCCGGTTCTTCGACATGATCTATTCGACCTTCGCCTCGATCGAGGAAGGCGAGAACCGGGCGCGCCGGGCCGACGGGCTGCCCGAGATCCGCTTTGAATGGGATGCGGTCCGGGCGCTGGTGACGCGCTTCGATGCCGCCCAGCAGACCGATCTGGCGAACGTGATCCAGGCCTATTTCGGCGATTTCATGACCACCTACCGGCAGGAGCTGACGGCGATGGTCGGGCAGGCGGGCGAACAGGTCTCGGGGATCTACGAGACCGATTACCGCGACTTCAACCGCGACACCTATGTCCGGGGGCGCGAGACCTTCGACCGCACCTGGGCCGAGGTCAAGGAAGTCATCCTGGGAACCTGGTGGCGCGATGCCCGGATGGCCGACGCCGCGACGGAGGAGGTGTGACATGGCCAAACGCCGCAAGCTGCAAGCGCCCTCGGCCGAGGAGCTGAGCCGGATCGAGGAGGAGTTTCGCCGCGAAACCGGGCCGGGGGTGGCGGCCCGGCCGATGGCCCCGATCGCCCAGGTCGCGGCCGAGAGCGCGGGCGCCCACGAACCCCGTCCGGCCGAGGAACGCGCCGATACCGCGCGCGACCGGACCGATGCCCGGCGGCTGCGCGAGGCCGAGGGCAGGGGGCTTGTCATGCTCGAGCTGCCCTTGGACGAGATCGATGCCGACGCCCTGGTCCGCGACCGGGTCGTGCTGGATGCCGAAGAGCTGGAAGAGCTGAAATCCTCGATTGCGAAGAACGGGTTGCGGCTTCCGGTCGAGGTGTTCGAACTGGCCTCCGATGGCCGTGGGTTCCGCTATGGCCTGCTGTCGGGCTATCGCCGCCTCAAGGCGTTCCGCGATCTCAAGGCGCTGACCAATGACAGCCGCTATGACAGCATCAAGGCGGTTCTGCGCGATCCCGAAGAGATGGGCGGCACCTTCGCCGCGATGATCGAAGAGAACGAGATCCGCGCCACGCTGAGCCATTTCGAGCGTGGCCGGATCGCGGTGATCGCGGTGCAGCAGGGCGCCTTCGTCAATACCGAGGCCGCGGTCAATGCGCTTTACCCGATGGCCTCGAAGGCCAAGCGCTCGAAGATCCGGTCCTTCGCGCTGATCTTCGAGGAGCTCGGCGACATGCTGAGCTTTCCCGATCTCTTGCGCGAGAAGGACGGGCTGAAGCTGGCCGCCGCCCTGCGCGACGGCGCCGAGGCGCGTCTGCGCGAGGCGCTGGCCGAACGGGTGCCCGCCGATCCGGCCGACGAGGCCGAGATCATCGCCGAGGCGCTGTCCAAGGTCGAGACCGGGACCGATCCGCGCCGCGGCGGGCGGCCGCCCAAGCGGGCGCGCCAGGGCGCGGTGCGGCGGATCTCGGGCGGGCTCCGGATGCAGGCCGGCGAGGATGCGCGCGGCTGGTATATCCGGCTGGCCGGAACCGGCGTCGACCGCGAACTGGTCGAGCGGGCGATGGAGGAACTCGAACGGCTGCTGGAACGGCCCGAGGGCTGAGGGCCGGACGCCCGGTTCGCGTGATCCCGCCCATTGCGGCGGCATCCGGCGGCGGACCCTTGCACCCGGGCGTTGCGGCGATAGCTTGCGTGTCGCGGACGGTACGGAACGAGTGGGGACGGTCATGGCAGCATTTTTCGATCAGAAGGCCCGGATGGGGCGGCTCGAGACCGCCCTCGGCGAAAACGAGCTGGTGCTTCAGCGCGTCGAGGGCAGCGAGCGGGTCAACGGGCTGTACGATTTCGAGGTCGGTTGCCTTGCCGCCCGCGCCGATCTCGATTTCGACGCCTTGCTGGGCACCCATGCCACGGTGACGCTGGTCGCGCATGACGGGGCCGAGCGCGATTTCGACGGGCTTGTCACCGAGGCGCGCTGGCTCGGGGCGGGCGAGAACGGGCATCGCTACCGGCTGCGGCTGCGCCCCTGGCTGTGGCTGGCCGGGCTGAGGCGCAATCAGCGGATCTTCCACAACCGGACCGTGGTCGAGATCCTCGAGGAGCTGTTCGCGCCCTATGCCTCGGCGGGGCGGCTGTCGGTCGAGCTGTCGGCCGATTATCCCGAGCTGGAATATACCGTGCAATATGGCGAAACCGATCTGGCCTTTGCCTGCCGGATGATGGAGCGGCACGGGATTTCCTACCATTTCCGCCATGCGCGCGGCAGCCACGAGATGGTGCTGACCGATACCGCCGAGGCCCATGGCGCGATCGGGGCGCGGCCGTTCCGCCCCGTCGACGGGCATCACCAAGAGGATGTCGAGCATTTCTGGGAATGGCGCCCGGCGCGGCGGATCACGACCGGGGCGATCCGGCTGACCGATTACAATTTCAAGACCCCGGTCGCGGCGATGGAGACCGACCGCGCGGGCGATGCCGCCTTCGAGCATGGCCAGATCGAAAGCTTCGACTGGCCGGGCGATTATCGCGATCAGGGCCGCGGCCAGCAGGTGGCCGAGCTGCGGCTGGGCGCCGAACGCGGCCAGGATCGCCGCTTCGAGGCGGTGGGCGACATTCCGGCGCTGGCGGCGGGGATGCGGGTCACGCTGGAGGGCGATCCGGTGCCGGGCTCGGGCGAGGAATATCTCTGCCTCGTGGCGACCCACAGCTATACCTCGGACAATTACGGCTCGGGCGGCGAGGGCGGCGACGGCTATGCCTATACCGGGCATTATGTGCTGATGCCCGCCGAGGCGCCGCTTCTGCCCGAACGCAAGACCCCGCGCGCCGATGTGCGCGGCCCCCAGACCGCGACCGTCGCGGGCTCGGGCGAGGTCGATTGCGACGAATACGGACGGATCCTGGTGCGGTTCCACTGGGATCTCGACGAGGATCTGTCGATGCGCTGCCGGGTCAGCCAGAGCTGGGCCGGGCCGGGCTGGGGCGGCATGGTGATCCCGCGCGTGGGCATGGAGGTGGTGGTCGAGTTCCTCGACGGCGATCCCGACAAGCCTCTGGTCACGGGCTGCGTCTATAACGGCCGCAACGCTCCGCCCGCGGCGCTGCCCGAACACAAGTCGCGGTCGGTCTTCAAGACCAAGAGCCATGAGGGCGAGGGCTTCAACGAGCTGACCTTCGAGGATCAGGCGGGCGAAGAGTTCATCTACATGCATGCGCAGAAGAATCTGGACGTGCATGTCGAGAATTCGGCGCAGCGGCGGGTCGAGTTCGATGACAGCGTCTCGGTCGGCAACGATTCGATGCTGGCGGTCGCGGCGAACCGGACCGAGACCGTCGAGGGCCGGATGGATGTCACCGTGACCGGCGCGGTCAGCGAGAAGACCGAGGCCGCGCGCGGCATGGATGTGGCGGCCGATCTGGCGGTCCGGGCCGGGGGCGACCTGACGCTGAAGGCGGGCGGCGAGATCGTGATCGACGCGTCCAAGATCACGCTGGTCGCGGGCGGTGCGGCGCTGACGCTGGAGGGCGGCGCGGTCAATGCGGTGCCGGTCCTGAATGTGGGCTCGGCCTCGCCCGGGGCGGCGGCGGTTCCGGCGATCCCCGAGGTCCTGAAGGCGGCGGCGGGCGAGGGCACCCCCTTCGTCAGCCATTGTCCGCTGGCGGATGCATGAGGAGGAGGGAGCGATGAAACCTGTGGCGCGGCTGGGCGATCTGCATGTCTGCCCCAAGCATGGCAAGGGCGAGATCGTGACCGCCTCGGGCAAGACCTTTTGCGACGGTCGGCCGGTGGCGCTGGTCGGCGACAAGATCAGCTGCGGCGCGGTCATCGTCGAGGGTTCGGATGTGGCGTTCTGCGACGGGCGTCCGGTGGCGCGGATCGGCTCGCGCACCGATCATGGCGGCCAGATCACCACCGGGTCCGATCTGAAGACCTGCTGACGGGCCGGGCGCGGGGGCGGACCTGCGCGGAGGAGGCTCTGGAAAGAGCGGCGGGGCCGGGTTATCTGGAGATCCGATGATGTTGATCTTGCGGATAGAGAATGCCGAGCGGCTGACCGATGGCAGTCCCGCCTGGATCGGGCTGGACGGCCGCGATTTCTGCGTCGGACGGCGGCGCGGCATGGACTGGGTGCTGCCCGATCCGGCGCGGCATGTCTCGGGCCATCATTTCGACCTGAAATTCAGCGAGGGGCGCTATTGGCTGGTCGATCTGTCGACCAATGGCACCTTTCTCGAGGGCCATCCCCATCGGCTGCAGGCGCCGCATCCGCTGGTGCCGGGCGACCGGTTCCGGGTCGGCCCCTATGTGATCGCGGTGGCCGAGGGCTCGGAGGGCGCGGCGGCGGGCGAGGGGGGCGGTGGCCCCCTGCCGGCCGAGGACGACCCCTGGGATTTCGGCGCGCTGGCCGCCGCCCCGGTCGCGTCTCCGGGGCACCGGCCCGCGCCCGCCATGTCCGGGCCGCTGGCGGGGTCCGGGCGCGATGACGGTCTGCAGGGCTTCGTGCCGCTGGCGCCTTCTGCTCCTGCGGTGCCGGGGGCGCCCGTGCCCGCCGGGACAGGCGCAGTCTCCGGGGCTTTGTCGGGTGGGCCCGCGCCCCGGCGCCAACCGTCAGGCGCCCCGCCGGTCGCGCCGGAGCCGCAGCCCTTCCATCCGCCGGGCCGCGATCCGGCCGCGGCACAGGCCGCCCCGTCCCCGGCCGGGCCCGACCGGGACGAGGCCTTCCTGCGGGCCTTCTGCGAGGGGGCGGGGCTTGACCCCGATCTGGCCAAAGGCGCCGATGCCGAGGCGCTGGCGCGCGATCTGGGCCGGGTCGCGCGGGTCGCGACCGGCGGCGTGATGCGGATGCTGCGCGACCGGGCCAGCGTCAAGCAGTTCACCCGGTCGGGCGAGCGCACCATGCGCAGCGCCAGCGGCAACAACCCGATGAAGTTCCTGCCCGATACCGACTCGGCGCTGGAGGTTCTGTTCCTGGTGCCGCGCGACGGCTTTCTGGACGGGGCCGGGGGCTTCGAGACCGCTCTGGCGGATCTTGCCCGCCATCAGCAGGGTATCTTCGCGGCGATTCAGCCGGCGCTGGCCGCGGTTCTGGACGGTCTGGCGCCCGAGGCGGTCGAAGCCGGGGCGACCGGCGGAAACTTGCTGGCCGGATCGCGCAAGGCGCGAGCCTGGGACACCTATGTCACGCGCTGGGATGCCCTTGCCGGGAAAGGCGAAAATGGCATGCTGGACGCGTTCCTCGAGGCCTTTTCCGAGGCCTATGCCCGGGCCCAGGGGGAGATGCCGGATTAGCCTAGGTTGATCTCGGTCAAGGCGCTCTACATAACTGATCCGACGACGGTCCTGCAGGGAGAGCGGGACCGCAGAGCACGGTGGGCGGAATTTTAAGGGGTGCCTCATGGGTCTTGACTCCCTCGCGGAACCGATGGCCGACGACGGCCCTTGCGGGCCCGATCTCAACGCACGGATGGACCCCGATTTCGACGCTTATTATTTCGCGGCGCTCGGTCGTCTTCCCGATGCCTATGCCCGCCCGGGCGTGACCCGGCCCGACGGCTCGGTGTCCCCCGACAGGGTTTTCGATCCCGGTACGCTGGATCTGGCCGGCGAGCTGCGCCAGATCGATGCCCTGCTCGAGCGTAGCCGCGACCTGCGCCTGCTTGCGCTGCGCGTGCAATGGCTGGCGCTGGCGGGGCGGGTTCCGGCGCTGGCCGAGACGCTGGAGACGGTGGCGCTGTTGCTCGAACGTTTCCCGCGCGAGGTGCATCCCGGTGCCGAGAGCGATCCGGCCGAGCGGCGCGAGGCGCTGGCCGAGCTGGCGGCGCCGGCGACGGTGATCCAGCCGCTGGCCTGGGCCGGGCTGGCCGGTACCGCCGAGGTGACGCTGCGCAAGCTGCGGGTGGCGGCCGGGCAGGCGACGCCGCTGCAGGGCGAAAGCGGGCTGTCGACCGAATCGCTGACCGCGGTGCTGGCCGATCCCGGCAATGGCGCGCGGCTGACGCGGACGCTGGCCGCGCTCGACCAGGCGACGGCCGCGGTGACGCGGATCGTGGCGGCCTGCGCGGCCGATCCCGAGGCGCCCTTCACCCCGCATCTGGACCCGCTGACGGCGGTTCTGGACGAGATGCGGGGGGCGATCGTCGCGGTCCGTCCCGATCTGGCCGCGCCGGTGCCGGTGCCCGAGACGGCTGCGCCCGAGCCGGTGCCGCACAGTGCCCCGGTGCAGGTGCCGCCGCCCACGCGGGAGCTTCCGGCCGGGGCGCCCGAGGTGCGCGACCAGGACCATGCAAGACGCCTGCTGGAGGCCTGCGAGGCCTATTACCGCCGCGCCGAACCCTCGTCGCCCGCGCTGTTGCTGGTGACGCAGGCACGGCTGCTGATCGGGCGGCCGCTGATCGAGGCGCTGGAGGTGCTGATGCCCGGCCGCGCGGCCGAGGCGCAGATCGGCTTCGGTCCCGAGACCGGCTTCGTGCTGGACAGCGCGCGGCTGCGCAGTCTGACCGAGGAGGGCGGGCCCGGCGACCCGGCGCCGGCGCGGGCCGAATCGACCCTGCGCCCGCCGCCGCCCGCCATCGACAGCGCCGAACAGGCCGCGGGCACGCTGCGCGCGGTCGAGGATCATTTCCGCCGCACCGAGAGATCGAGCCCGGTACCCATGTTGCTGGAGCGGGCGCAAGCCTATCTGGGTAAGGATTTCCCTGCCATCCTGCGGGATTTGCTGCCATCGGCGGAGGGAGGACGATAGAGTATGTCCAAATGGTCGAATTTCCGCCGATCTTCGGCCGGACCACATCTCTGCGTTGACAACTTCGATCCGGAACGGGTCCAAACGACGGGCGACGCGCTTCGGTCGAATGACGACAAGAGACTGATAAAGGAAGGAAAATAATGTCATCGAACTCCGGTTCCGGTTTCATCAAGCGCAATCGCCCGCCGCGGGTCCAGATCCAGTATCAGGACCCCTATGATAGCGAGAAGATGGTCGAGCTGCCCTTTGTCATGGGGGTGATGTCGGACCTGTCGGGCAACAATCCGGGGGTCGAGAAACCGGCGGTCGAGGATCGCAGCTTCACCGATGTCACCAAGGATACGCTGGACGATTACATGGCCTCGGTCACGCCGGGCGTCACCTTCACCGTCGACAACCGGCTGCAGCCGGGGTCGGGCGAGAAGCTGGCGGTCAACCTCCAGTTCGAGAAGATGGAGGATCTGGAACCGGCGGCGGTGGCCCGGCAGGTGCCGGCGCTGCGCCAGCTTCTGGAGGCGCGCGAGCAGCTCGCCAACCTGCAGCGCTACATGGGCACCAAGCCCCGTGCGCAGGAACATATCAAACGTCTGCTGGCCGACCCCGAACTGATGGCGGCGCTGGCGGACAGTGCGGCGCGCGACGACGACGCGTCGTCGGATGACGCGTGAGCTGCCGGGGGGAATGGGGTAAATGACTCAGAACGCAGAACGGCAGGCGGGTGCGGCCGAGGGCGCGCTCGACGAGCTTTCCGAATTTCAGGACATCCTGAAACAGACCATCAAGCCGCGCAGCGACATCGCCGCGCGCGAGGTCGACAATGCGGTGACCGCGCTGGCGCGCGAGGCGCTGGGGTCGAGCGAGCTGATCGCCGAGGACGTGATCGACACGCTGGATGCGATGATCGCGCGGCTGGACGAGAAGCTGAGCGACCAGGTCAACGAGATCCTGCATGCGGAGGAGTTCCAGCAGATCGAATCCTCCTGGCGCGGGCTGGCCTACACGCTGAACAATGCCGAGACCGACGCCTCGCTGCGGGTCAAGGTGCTGAATATCTCGAAATCCGAGCTGCAGGCGATGATGCGGCGCTATCCCGGCGCGAAATGGGACAAGTCGCCCCTGCACACGATGATCTACGAGCAGAACCTGGGCACGCTGGGCGGCAAGCCCTTCGGCGCGCTGGTGGGCGATTACTATTTCGACCATTCCTCGCCCGACGTGAACCTGCTGCAATCGGTCGCCCGGATTTCCGAGGCCTCGCTGGCGCCCTTCATCTCGGGCACCGCGCCCGAGCTTCTGGGGCTGGACAGCTGGAACGAGATCTCGGTGCCGCCGGATCTGTCCGAGATCTTCGAGACGCCGGAATACGCGCAGTGGAACAGCCTGCGCGACAGCGAGAATTCGCGCTTCGTGGCGCTGGTCGCGCCGCGCGTGCTGGCGCGCGAGCCCTATGGTCCGAATTCCAACGCGGTGGTCGAGGAATTCAACTTCGTCGAGGAAACCGACGGCCATGGCGGCAGGAATTACGCCTGGATGAACGCGGCCCATGCGATGGCGGCGAACATCAACCGTGCCTTCAAGGAATATGGCTGGACGGTGCGGATCCGCGGCGTGACCTCGGGCGGCGAGGTGGCGAACCTGCCGACCCATCTGTTCGATACCGGCGACGGCGCCAAGGACATGAAATGTCCGACCGAGGTGTCGATCACCGACCGGCGCGAGGGCGAGCTGTCCAAGGCCGGGCTGATCGGGCTGATCCACCGCCAGCATACCGACAAGGCGGCTTTCATTGGTGCCCAGTCCCTTTACCGTCCAAAGAAATATGTCGACGACCTGGCGACCGCCTCGGACAACATGTCGTCGCGCATCCCCTATATTTTCGCAGTGTCGCGATTTGCCCATTACCTGAAGGTCATGGTGCGAGACAAGATCGGCCAGAGCCCCGACCGGCTGCAGCTCGAGAAAGAGCTGCAGGCCTGGGTCAACAAGTATGTCTCGGGCAATCCCGAGAGCGCCAGCGAGATGGAGAAGGCTCGCAAACCGCTGGCGGGGGCAAAGGTCGAAGTGATCGAGGACGAACTGAACCCCGGATATTACCAGGGCAAGTTCTATCTCAGGCCGCATTTCCAGCTGGAAGGCATGGATATCGGCATGAGCCTCGTGTCGAGGCTGCCAGTCGGCAAATAGCCGGTCAGCAAATAAAAGGCCTCGACCCCGACCGCCATCCCTGAACGCGCAATTAGAGTGAGGTAACGCGCAATGGCCATCGATTGCTTCCTGAAACTGGAAAACAACATCAAGGGCGAGTCCCTGGATGACAAACACAAGGACTGGATCGACGTGCTGTCCTGGAACTGGGGTCTGAGCCAGTCGGGCACGACCCACATGGGTCACGGCGGCGGCGGCGGCAAGGTCGACGTCCAGGACATCACCGTCACCAAATACGTCGATGCCGCCACCCATGACCTGATCAAGCGCTGCTGCTCGGGCGAGCATATCACCGCCGGTCAGCTGGTGGTGCGCAAGTCGGGCGGCTCGGCGCCGGTCGACTATCTCAAGATCGACCTCAAGGACGTGATGATCACCTCCTATGTCACCGGCGGCTCGAAGGACGGTCTGGACCGCGTGCAGGAAACCCTGACGCTGAACTTCCGCGCCTTCCAGGTGACCTACACCATGCAGGAGGAAACCGGCGGCGCCGGTCCCGAAAGCACCGCCGGCTGGGAAATCGCCGAGAACAAGGAATGGGCGGCCTGAGGCGGAAACGCCCCAGCGACGTCGCGGGCGGAGGCCGGGTTTCCGGCCTCCGCCTTTCCCCCTGACCGGCCGCGGGCCGGGTCTTGCAACCAGCATCAGGAGAGGCAATGGCCGGACCTCCGCAGGAGACCGGGCCCGGGGCCCGTGAGGCCTGGCGCGACCGGGACCGCGCCAAGATCTCGATTTTCCAGATCTTCCGTTCGGCCCATGAGGAACATGACGCGCGCCGCGCGAACCGGCCCGCCGAGAATGGCGAGACCGAGGTTTCGGCCCGTGCCAAGCCGCGCCGCGAGGGGGTTTCGGCCAGCATCCTGCGCGCCCATCTGCAGGCCGATCTGGATGGGCTGCTGAACACGATCCGGCTCGATGCCGCGATCGATCTGAGCACCGCGCCGCATGTCGCGAACTCGATCCTGAATTACGGCTTCCGCGACCTGTCCTCGGTCTCGCCGGCCGAGTTCCACAGCCCCGCCATCGTCGAGTCGATCCGCGAATCGCTGTTGCGCCACGAGCCGCGCTTTCTGCCCGGCACGCTCGAGGTCCGGGTGGTCGATGCCAATGGCGACAGCGGCCAGCGCCTGTCGGTCACGGTCGAGGGCGAGCTGACCGGCGACCCGGTCGATCTGTCGGTGGGCTTCGATGCCGAGGTCGATCTGGGCGCGGGCAAGATGGACATGTCGGATCTGAGGATGCGGTCGTGAACCCGGCGCTGCGCGACACCTATAACCGCGAGCTGGCGCTTCTGAAGGAACGCACCGCCGAATTCGCCCGCGACTATCCGGGCCTGGCCGACCGGCTGGGCGGGCTGATGGCCGACAATCTCGACCCCACGGTCGCCGGGCTGCTGGAGGGCTCGGCCTTTCTGGCCGCGCGGGTGCAGCTCAAGTTGCAGGACGAGTTCCGCGGCTTTACCGAGGCGCTTCTGGATCAGGTCTTTCCCGATGCGCTGGCGCCGACGCCCTCGGCGATGCTGGTCGAGGCCTCGGTTCCGGCCGGGAATTCCGACATCGTCAAGGGGCTGCGCTTCGACCCCGGCGCCTATATGGATGCGCGCTTTCGCGATGCCGACAAGCGCATCGCCTGCCGGTTCTCGCTGGCCGCGCCGCTGACGATCTGGCCGCTGAAACTGGCCGGGCTGCGCTATCTGTCGGGCGCGGGGCCGGTCGGCGCGCTGGGGCAGGAGATCGCCGAGGGCACCAAGGCCGGGCTGGTGCTGGATCTGGCGCGGATCGCGCCGTCCGGGCTGGCCGACGGCTCGGCGCCGCTTGCCGAGCTGGAGCTCGACCGGCTCGATCTGCACCTGACCGGCCCGATGGCCGAGGCGGTCGCGCTGTATGAACAGATCTTCGCGCGCAGCCTCAGGGTCTCGCTGCGCTGGCTTGACGCGCAGGGCGATCCGGTCTTCGCGCGGCTGCCGCCCGATTGCCTGGAACAGGTGGGCTTCGACCCCGAAGAGCGGCTTTTCCCGCATCATGCGAGGCTGTTCGACGGCTTCGCCCTGCTGCGCGAATATTTCGTCTTCCCGCGCAAGTTCCTGGGCTTCCGCATCAAGGGGCTGGCCGATCATCTGCCCCGGATACGCGGGTCCGAGGTTCAGGTGATCGTCGAGTTCGACCGCGCCGATCCGCGCCTGGCCGAGCGGTTGTCCGAGGGCGATGTCGCGCTGAACTGTGCGCCCGCGGTGAACCTGTTCGAGGAGATGTCCTCGACCGTGCGGATCGACGGCAAGCAGCATGAATATGTGGTCACGCCCAATGCGACGCCGGTCACCCATTACGAGCTGCTCGATATTCTCGACGTGCAGGCCCATTACGCCACCCATCGCAGCAAGGAACGGGTGCAGCCGCTTTACGCGCTGCCCGAGGGCGGGCAGGACCCGCGCCGGACGCTGTATTACACCGCGCGGCGCAAGCCCCGCCGCCTGACCGCGCGCGAGCATCGCTTTGGCCCGGCGCGCAATCGCTATCGCGGCACCGAGACCTTCATCTCGATCTACGAGCCCGATGGCGGCGACGACATCCAGCGGCTGCAGGTGCGCGCGCTCTGTTCCAACCGGCATCTGCCCGCCGAGCTGCCGATCGCCCAGAGCGAGGGCGATTTCCACATGACCGACGATGTCACCGTGTCGCTGGCCTGCCGGGCCGGGCCGACGCCGCCGCGCAACCCGCTGGGCCGGAGCGATCCGGGGGCGGGGCCGCGCGCGGGGGCGGGCGATGTCTACTGGCGGCTGATTTCCTACCTGTCGCTGAACCAGTTCGGGCTGGGCGGGCGGCAGGAGGGCGACAGTGCCGCGGCATTGCGCGAGATGCTGGCGCTGTTTGCCGATTTCTCGGACAGCGCGGCCGAGGCCGGGGTGCGCGGGCTGCGCTCGGTCGAGACCCGGCCGGTGACGCGCTCGGTCGCGATGGCCGACGGCTATCACCTGGCCCGCGGCACCGAGATTTCGCTGAGCTTCGATGAAAGCGATTACGAAAGCACGGGCGTGATGCTGATCGGCGCGGTGCTCGACCGCTTCCTGTCGGAATATGCCGCGGTGAACAGCTTTACCCAGGTCCGGGTGGCCTCGGTTCAGCGCGGCGCGATCCGGAGCTGGCCGCCGCGCTCGGGCAGCGGGCCGATCCTGTGACGGGCGAGAGCTTTTCCGACCGCCGCGCGGCCGAGGCGACAGCGGCCGAGGGGGTGGGGCTGTTCGCGGCGCTCCGGGCGCTGGAACGCGCGGCGCCCGACGCGCCCCGGATCGGGCGCAATGCCCGGGTCGCCGAGGCGGTGGTGCGGCTGGGGCAGGACCCGTTCCTGGCCTTCCCGGTCTCGGATCTGTCGCGGGCGGGGCGGGACGGGCGCGCCCGGCCGGTCTTCAGGGCCCAGTTCCTGGGCTTTTACGGCGCCTTCGGCGCGCTGCCCCTGGCCTGGACCGAAGAGGTCCGGCGCTGGTTCGATGCGGGCGATGAAAGCTTCACCGCCTTCACCGACATCTTTACCGAGCGGTTTCAGGAGCTGTTCTTCCGGGCCTGGTCCGATGCCCGCCCGATCACCCAGTTCGACCATCCCGACGACCGCTTCCAGGGCTATCTGCTGGGCTTTGCGGGCACCGCGACGCCGGCCTTCCGCGACCGGTGCCGGGTGCCCGATACCGCGCTGGCCCGGCTGGTGCCGCTGGCCGCGGGCCGGGTGAAAAGCCCGGTCCGGCTGCGCCAGATGCTGGGGCTGCATTTCGAGGGCCGGGCGCGGGTCGAGATCGAGGAGATGGTGCCGGGCTGGCTCGATTTCGAGCCCGGGACCGAATCCCGGCTGGGGCTGGGCGCGGCCAGTCTGGGGCGCGACGCCCATCTGGGGGCCCGGGCCCGCACCATCAGCGACCGGATCCGGGTGCATCTGCATGTGCCTGACATGGCCGCCTTCGACCGTTTCCTGCCCGGCGGTCCCGACAATCGCGAACTGGCCGACCTGTGCCGCTGGTATCTCGGAGAGACGCTCGAGATCGAGGCCGCCCTGTGGCTGCCCCAGCCCAAGGTGGTGCCCGCCGTTCTGGGCCGCTCGGCCCGGCTGGGCTGGATGGCCTGTCTCGCGCCCGATCCCGACAACCCCGAACAGATGGTCCATATCGCGCGGTTCGACCTGAATCGCGAGGACGACGCCCCCCGGCCCGCCGCCGCGGCCCCGGCCGCCATCGCGGCCTGACAAGAAGACCCGAAAGAGCCTGAGCAGACATGACCGAGATTACCATCGAGACCTATGCCGGCAAGATGAACCGTGCCGGATACGACGCCTTCCTGCAGGGCATGCGCCATGCCCGGGGCGAGAAGAACCGCCATGTCGATCTCAGCCACTGGCTGTTCCATTCGGTCTCGAACCAGAATGCCGACATCTCGGTCACGCTGAACGAGCTGGGGCTCGACCGCGGCCGGGTGCTGCGCGATCTCGACGCCGCCATGGCCGCGCTGCAGAAGAACGTGACCGAGACGCCCGGCATTTCCGAGGTGCTGTCGGATGCGCTGAACCATGCCTGGACCTATGCCACGCTGTTCTTCGGCGAGGCCCAGATCCGCACCGGCCATGTGCTGACCGCGCTTCTGAACGATCCGGGGCTCAAGCGGCACCTGCTGCAGCTGTCGAAGGTCTTTGCCGAGATCTCGGTCGACCGGCTGGGGCAGGATGCGCGCAGCCTCTGGGCCGCCTCCGAGGAAGAGGACATGCGCCCGATGGACGGCTCGGGGCTGGCCGCGCGCGGCGAGGGCGCCGAGGGCGCGGCCGGGCGCGGCGGCGGGCAGAGCGCGCTGGGGCGGTTCGCCCAGGACATGACCGCCGAGGCCGAGGCCGGACGGCTCGACCGGGTGGTCGGGCGCGATGACGAGATCCGGCAGGTGATCGACGCGCTTCTGCGCCGCCGCCAGAACAACCCGATCCTGACCGGCGAGGCCGGGGTCGGCAAGACGGCGGTCGTCGAGGGCTTTGCCCAGAAGCTGGCCGCGGGCGAGGTGCCGCCCAAGCTGAAGGGCACGCGGCTTTACATGCTGGACATCCAGGCGATGCAGGCCGGGGCCTCGATGCGGGGCGAGTTCGAACAGCGGCTGAAATCGGTGATCGACGAGGTGCAGGCCTCGGATGTGCCGATCATCCTGTTCATCGACGAGGCCCATACCCTGATCGGCGCGGGCGGGCAGGCGGGCACGGGCGATGCCGCCAACCTGCTGAAACCGGCGCTGGCGCGCGGCACGCTCAGGACCATCGCCGCGACCACCTGGTCGGAATACCGCCAGCATATCGAGAAGGATCCGGCCCTGACCCGGCGTTTCCAGCCGGTCACCGTCGACGAGCCCGATGTCGGGACCTGCTGTGCCATGCTGCGCGGCATTCTCGGCCCGATGGAGGCCCATCACGGCGTGCGGATCTCGGATGAGGCAGTAGTGGCCGCCGTCCAGCTGTCGCAGCGCTACATCCCGGCGCGGCAGCTGCCCGACAAGGCGGTGTCGCTGCTGGACACCGCGGCGGCGCGGGTGGCGGTCAGCCAGGCCTCGGTGCCCGCGCGGATCGAGGATCTGAAGGCCCGGATCGACGCGCTGGACAGCGAGATCGCCGCCAAGCGCGGGGCGCAGGATCTGGGCGAGGATGCGGGCGAGCGGATCGCCGAGCTGGAGGCCGACCGGGCGGAGGCCGGCCAAGACCTGGCGCGGCTGGAAGAGCTTCACGACGAGCAGAAGGCGCTGGTCGAGCAGATCCTCGGGCTCCGCGCCCGGATCGCGGGCGCGGCTGACGGCGCGGCCGGTGAAGACATGGCCGGTGACGACATGGCCGGCGAGGCCGGGACGGAGGACGGCGCGGCGGGCGAGGACAAAGAGCCGCTCGATATCGATGCCTTGCGGGCCGAGATGCATGAACGTCTTGCCACGCTTGAGGCGGGCGATCCCGAGACCCGGATGGTCGAGCCCCATGTCGGCGCCCAGACCGTGGCGCAGGTGATCTCGGACTGGACCGGCATCCCGACCGGGCGGATGGTGCGCGACGAGCTGCAGGCGGTCCTGACCCTGAAGGACCATCTGCGCGAGCGGGTGGTGGGCCAGGACCATGCCCTTGCCGCCATCGCCCGGCGGATCGAGACCTCGCGCGCGGGGCTGGCCAATCCCGAGAAGCCGATCGGGGTGTTCATGCTGTGCGGGCCCTCGGGCGTCGGCAAGACCGAGACCGCCATCGCGCTGGCCGAGGCGCTGTATGGCGGCGCGCAGAACATGATCACCATCAACATGTCGGAATTCCAGGAGGCCCATACCGTCAGCCTGCTGAAGGGCGCGCCGCCCGGCTATGTCGGCTATGGCGAGGGCGGGCGGCTGACCGAGGCGGTGCGGCGCAAGCCCTATTCGGTGGTGCTGCTCGACGAGGTCGAGAAGGCGCATCCCGATGTGCACGAGATCTTCTTCCAGGTCTTCGACAAGGGCTGGATGGAGGATGGCAACGGCCGCCGCATCGATTTTCGCAATACCCTGATCCTGCTGACCTCGAATGTGGGCACCGACACCATCATGGCGATGGCCGAGGACGGCCGGACGCGGCCCGATCTGGACGAGGTCACGGCGGCGCTGAAGCCGCGCCAGCTCGAGGTCTTCCCGCCCGCGCTCCTGGGCCGGGTGGTCTCGATCCCCTATCTGCCGCTCTCGGCCGAGGGGCTGGCGGCCATCGTCCGGCTGAAGCTTTCGGCGGTCGAGGCCCGGATGCGGGGCGCCCATGGCGCCGAGCTTGTCTATGGCGACGCGGTCATGGACCATATCGTCGATCAGTGCCACGACCCCGACAGCGGCGGGCGGATGATCGACAACATCATCACCAATACCATCCTGCCCGACCTCTCGCGCGAGGTGCTGGGGCGGATGGTGTCAGGCGAGGGCATCGCGCGGGTCGAGATCCTGCTGCAAGACGGCGCGCTGGCCTACAGCTTCGAAGGAGAAAACGCGTGACCCAATGTTTTGTCGACGATGCCGGCGTCAGCTGGAGCTATGACCAACAGGCCGCGCTGCGCCTGATCGCGCATTATGCCCGGCTGAGGGCGATGAACGAGACGACCCGGGTCGTGACCTCGCGCGACAGCCTGATCCAGAAGCTCTACCTCGCGCGCGAGCTGGCCAATGTCGAAACCGACGTCAACCGGATGCTGGCGCGCAAGACCGAGATCGAGGAGGTCGAGGGCCGCCGCTTTGCCACGCTGATGCTGGGCGCGGCCGGGGATGCCCAGGCCTATCTGATCGGGCTGAGGCGCGAGACCGACCGGCTGATGAGCGCCAACCAGTCGATCTACCGCTCGGCCCAGGACATCAACCAGGCCGCCATCGACCATGCCGAAACCGCGATCAAGGTGGCCAAGGGGGTGCGCGACAGCTCGGTGCTGACGCTGGGCGTGATCGCGACCGTCGCGACCGGCGGCACCACCATCGCGGTGGCTTCGGGCGCGGGCGCGGGGCTGTCGGCGACGGCGACCTATCAGGATACCGGATCGGCCTCGAAGGCGGCGATCAAGGGCGGGCTGTTCCTCCTGCCGCTGGGCACCCGGCAGATCACCGGGGCGGCCACGGCCGCGGGGGCCTCGCCGACCATGACCGCGGCGATGAGCCTTGCAATCGATACCGGCGCCGAGACCTTCGAGGGTGTCTATGTCAACGATGCCACGCTGGAACGGGCGCTGAGCGCGGCCCTGATCAACCAGGTCAGCGGTCGCTATGTCGGCGCGCTGGCTAAGGAGAATACCCGCTGGATGGGCCAGCGCCTGCGCGGCGCGGTCCGGCTTCTGGACAATCATGGCGGGCAGATGTCGAACCGCGCCTATCCCTTCCTCTCGGAGATGGGCGGCAAGCTGACCCAGGAGGCGATCAAGGTGAGCCCGGGCGAGACGCCCGCCGGCACCGGCCCCGGTTCCGCCGCGAGGGCCGCGCAGGCGCAGGCGCGCGATACCGCCAGCCTCTGGGTGATGCGCGAGGTGATGCGGCGGCTCTGAGGCCCGCGTCTCAGCCGGTCGCGAGGATCGCGTCGACGGTTTCGCGGTAGCGGCGGATCTCGGGCGAGACCACGGCGGGGGCGGCGGTGCCGGTCATCTTGCGGTCGGCCCAGGCCAGCAGCTCGCCGATGGTCTTGCCGGTCAGGAACGGGTTTGCGCTGACCACGGCCGTGCCCATGATTTCGGCCACCCCGGCCGCGGGATCGGCGGAAAGCGCGCGGTTGGCGCCCTCGGCGCCGAGGAAATGCGCCAGATACAGCCGCCCCGGGGTCAGCCCATGGCCCCGGGCGGCCAGATAGGCGGCATTCTCGCGGGCCAGGGCATAGACCATCTCGACACTCAGGACCGGATCGGTCCTGAGCGCCAGCAGCGCCGCGCGGTCCATCCGGGCGGCCAGCTCGGGATGGTGCTCGCGCATCATCCGAAGCCAGGTCGAGGAGATGAACTGCCCCAGCCCGAGCGCGCTTGACAGCGGGTTCTTCGCATCCGCCCGGCCGCCGCTTTCGACATGGACGATGCGGGCGACGAGGGTCTCGACCGCGGCGTCGTCGTCGATCCCGGCGGTGGCGCCCGCCAATGATCCTGTCCCGGCGCAGGCATGGCCGCCCGCGGGCATCGGCAGTACATAGCAGCCGCTGCGCCCGTCCAGCCCGACATAGAACAGCCGTGCCGCGCCGCCGGGCCCCGGCCGGGTCGCGTAAAGCACCCGCAGCCGCTGGTCGGGCGCGGCCGGGCGACCCAGATCCATGCGCTGTGCCAGCAGCACGATCAGCTCGCCGGTCAGGTCGGGGCCGAGCCCGGCGCCGAGTGCCGCGCCATAGACCGCATCGAGCAGCCGGGGCGGGGCCTTGGGCGGGGTCCGGCCCTCGCTGGCAAGGTCGCGGTCGGCCCAAGGGTCGGCGGCGCGGGCATAGCGACCGGCGCCAAGCCGGGCCAGCGTCGTCAGATAGCCCCCGGCGCCGTAAAGCGAAAGCTGCAGCAGCTCGGCTTCGGGTTCGGGGCCGGTCCCGGATCGGGTGCCGCCGGGCCGGAGCCGCAGCGCGGCCAGCCGGGGCGGATCGGCCAGCGTCGGCAGCGCCCCGGTCGCGGCGCTGGCGGCCTCGGACCCGAGCCCGGCGCCCGTCAGTGCCGTCGTCAGGTCGGCGCCGGGCCCGAGCCTCAGCAGGCTGTCGGCGAAGAAGGGGTGGCGGGCGGCCTCGGGCAGAAGGCCCAAGGCAAGATCGCCGGGCGCGCTGCCGCTGCGCCGGGCCTGGGCAAGGGCGCGGCTGCGGCGGGCCTGGTAAAGCGCCAGATCCTCGCGGCTCGAGGGCGGGTCGAGCGCGCGCGGCCCGCTGCCGGGGCCGAGCCCGACCTCGATCAGGGTCAGCCGGTCGGGGGCGGGCGGGCCCGCGCGACCGGGTTCGAAACCCGGCGGGCCGGGCAGGGTGCGCGCGGGGGCCGAAGGCCCGGCCGAGAGCCGCAGCACCATCGGATCGCGCGGCAGACCGCGCAGCGCCAGCGACGGGTCGGGCGCTGGGGGTGTTTCCGCGTCCGGCTCGGCCTCGGGCACCATGGCGAGATCGTCGCCGGTGGCGATGGCGGGCGGCGTTTCGGGGCGGTCTCGGGTCAGCCGCCATCCGGCCGTGGCCAGCGTCAGTGCAAGCAGGCCCAGCAGGACCGGCCGGATCAGTCGCCGCCGCCGCCGGGCCCGGGCGCGGGCGGCGGCGGCGCGAAAGGCGGGATCGACGCCGAAACCGGGCGGTTTCACCGGAACACCCCCAGCGAGGGCGCCAGCCGGATCTGCGGCGGGGGGGCCTCGGATCGTTCGGGCGCGGTCTGGCGGCGGGGCGTCGGCGCGCGCGCGGTCGTGGGCGCTGGCGGGGCGGGGCAGGCCACGTCCTCGGCCGCGACGATCCGGCGGAACAGCCCGGGCGAGGGGGCGTCGGGGGCGCGGCCCAGCCCGCGTTCGGCGAAATAGCGCGCGACGGCGGCGCGCGAGCCCTCGCCCCAGAGCCCGTCGATGCCGCCGCGATAGCAGTTCATCCGCGCCAGCTCGGTCTGGATCGCGCGGGGCAGGGCGTCTTCGGGCGGATCGAGCGCGCCCGCGGCGACGAGGCGGGCAAAGCCCTCGGGGTCGTCCTGCCTCAGCCGGGTGCGGGTGGCGAGGTCCGACCAGACCGGCAGGTCCTCGGTGTCGGGGTTGAGCAACCCGACGATGACCGAGGGCTCGGGCAGGCCCTCGGCGCGGGGCAGGGCGGCGAGGCTTTGGCGCGGCGGGGGGGTGAAGATCTCGACCGCCGGGGCCTCGGGGCGCGCGCTCAGGACCGGGGCGGCCGACGCGGCGGGCGCGACCCGGACGGGGGCGACGCGGCGCGGGGCGGGCGCGGTCTCTGCCTGCTGTGGCGTTTCGCTGGCCAGCGCGATGGCGGGCAACAGCCACAGGGCCAGCCCGGCCGCGGCCGGCCAGCGCGTTCTGGCTTGTCCTCCGATCCTCATCCCGGTTGCCGTCCTGCCCTCGTTTCAATGGGGGTCATAGCGCAAATCCGCGCGGGATGCAGCGGGGTCGGCTGCCGCGATCGCCCGGTCGTCACTCGGCGTCGGGATGCAGCGTCAGCGTGAAATCGGCGGCATTGCCGGTATCGATCTCGCGGAACCGGGCCTCGAGATAGCCGCGGGTCAGACAATCGGTCGCGCCGCGGATCTCGAACCGGCCGGGGCCGACGCACATCGGGGTGGCGCCTTCCAGCAGCACCCGGCCGAAGGCATCCAGCGCGAAGACATAGAGAAAGCGCGCATCGAGCGGCCGGTCGAGCGGGCTGGCGCATTCGCCGGGCCCGATCAGCCACCAGCCCGAGGTTCCGAAGCCGTTCTCGCCGGGCTGGCCGAGGGCAAGGTTGACCTCGTCGAGGCTGCGGTTGCAGACCGAAAACCCCGCCAGCGCGGGTGCGGCCGCCAGCAGGGCGCAAAGCAGGGCAGGACAGGCGAGCGGGGCACGGGGCATCGATGATCCTCGGGGCGCGGACGGCTTTCGGCAAAGCACGGGGGCCGGGGCCAAGGCAAGCCCCGCGCGGGCCATGGTTGGCAAAGACCGGCCGACGGGCGGCGGGTCCGGGGCTTGCCCGCTGTGCGCGGCGCCGGGATCTGCTAGGCATTGCTGCATGATACGCGCCACTGCACTCGGTTCGCTGCTGGTCGGCCTGACGGTCGCGGGCGGCATCGCTCTGGCCCTCGGCCATGGTCTGGTTTCGGAACGCCGCGCGGCGGTTTCGGCGCCCACCCCGGCCGTGCCTGCCGCCACCCCGGTCGCGGGGGCGCGGATTGCCAGCTCGGCCCCGGCCGATCCGACGCTGCCGGTGTTCCGGCGGCGGACGGTCCCGGCGATACCCGCCGGGGCGACAGAGGCCGCGCGGCCGGCCCCGGCCCTGCCGGTCCCGGCGGCGCCTCGGGGATCCGCGCTTCTGCCCCAGCGCGACGGCCCGAGGCTGGTGTCGATCGAGGCGCCCCGGCCGGGTCCCGGCCATGGTCCCAGGATCGGTGTCCGGCTTGCGCCCCGCTTTGATGCGGCGGCCGATATGGCGCCGCCGCCGCGCCCGCCATTCCGGCAGGATGTCGCGGCCGGGGCCGGGTTGCCCGCGCAGGTCGACAGCGAGAATTACCTGATCGGGGTCTATCGCTGATCCCGACCCGGCTTGCGGCGCGGTTGCGGTTGACTCGGGCGCCGGTTTCTTTTGCAAAGGTTGCGAGACCCGCCCGATCCGAGAGGCTTCCATGATCCGTATCCCGCGTTTCGTTCCGGTGCTGACCGCGCTGGCCCTGGCCCCGGTTGGGCCCGCCCTTGCCCAGGGCGTCCCTGATACCGCCTCGGGTATGCTGGTCGAGCTGAACGCCGCCGCCGAGACGCCGGCGGGCGCCTGCCGCCTGACCTATGTCGCCACCAACCGCAGCGAGACCGGCCTGTCCGAGATCGCCTATGAGATCGCCGTGTTCGATGCCGAGGGGATCGTCAGCCAGCTTCTGGTGCTCGATTTCGGCGCGATGCCCCCCGGCAAGACCCGGGTGGTGCAGTTCGACATGCCGGACCAGCCCTGCGAGGCGATCTCGCGGATCGTGGTCAATGCAGCACCCGGCTGTGTCCGGGCCGAGGACGGCGCCCAGAGCCCTGTCTGCCTCGACGGGCTCGAGACCCGCGCCCGCGGCGCGATCCAGTTCGGTCTCTGATACCCTTCCCGCGCCCTTAGGAGAATCGCGCATGCCCAACCTGTCCGAGTCCGGCCTGCTGATGCCGGCCACGCTTGCGGTCTTCGCCGCGCTCGGGGTGCTGTCGGTGATGGCGCTGACCATCTCGATCTGGAAGGCCTGGCAGTTCCGCCGCATGGGCGTCGGCCGCCGGGCGCTGGCCGAGACGGTGCTGGATTGCTGGCTGTCGGGCCGGGTCGAGGAGGCGATGGAACGGGCCGTGGCCGGGCGCGCGGTGCTGGGCCGGGTGCTGCGCGCGGTGATGTCGGCGGCGCAGGCGCGGCCTGGCGAGACCGGCTATGCCGAGGAGCTGGGCCGCCAGACCGCGCTGATCGAGCTGGCGCGGATGGGCGAGCGGATGCGCGCGCTGGAACTGATCGTCAGCTCGGCGCCGATGCTGGGGCTGCTAGGCACCGTGGTCGGCATGATCGACGCCTTCTCGGCGCTGTCGCTGGCGGCCGAGGCCGCCGATCCGGCCAGCCTCGCGGCCGGGATCTGGACCGCGCTGACCACGACCGCGGCGGGGCTGGCGCTGGCGCTGGTCGCCAATGCGCTGACGACCTGGTTCGAGGGCCGGATCGAGGCCGAGCGCACGCTGCTGGAGGCGGCGATCTCGGCCGCGATCTATGGCCGGGTCGATTCCGACGGCGGGGTCTGAGCCGCGATGGCGCGGCCGCCGCTGCTTGGGGCGCCCAAAAGGGCGCGCCGCCCGCGCTTTGCGCTGACCGCGCTGGCCGATACCATGTTCCAGCTTCTGATCTTCTTCATGCTGTCCTCGGGGCTGACGCCCTATGCGCTCTTGCCGCTGACGCCGGCCGCGGGCAACCGGCTGGCCGAGACCCGGGCGCCGGGGGGCGAGGGCGCCGAGACGGCGGGGGCGGTGCTGCCCGCGGGCACCCGGCTCTGGCAGATCGGGCCGGGCAGCCTGACCGCGGGCGGCCAGCGCTTCGGTTTCGACGAGATCGGCGCGCTGGCACGGGCGCTGGCGGCGCGCGATCCGGTGCCGCCGGTGGTGCTGCTGGCGGGGCCGGGCGCGCGGGTGCAGGACCTGACGACCGCGCTCGACCGGCTGCGGGCGGCGGGGCTGACCGAGGTCCGGCTCGGCCTCGGCGGGGAGGGCTGAGTCGATGCGGCGGGGGACGATCCTGCCGGTGCGGCGGCGCCGGGACGGGCCCGACACGGCGATTGCCATCGTCAATCTGGTGCTGCTGCTGATCCTGTTCTTTCTGGTCAGCGGCGGGCTCTGGAACCGCGACGCGCCGACCGGGCTGCGGCTGGCCGAGACCCGCGCCTTCGATCCGGCGCGGCTGCCCCGGCCGCTGCTGGAACTGACGCCCGACGGTCGGCTGGCGCTGGACGGGCAGGCGGTGGCGCTGGCCGGGCTGCCCGAGGCGCTGGCGGGCGCCTCCCGGGTGCATCTGCTGATCGATCGCAGCGCCCCGGCGCGGCAATTGCTGCATCTGCTGGGCTCGGCCGGGTTCGACGGGCGCGAGGTGGTTCTGGTGACGGTGCGCGCGGGCGGCGGCGGGGCCGGGCGCGGGGCAGGGCAATGAGCTATCTGCCCTATGGACCCGAGCCCCGGCGCGGCTGGGCCCTGGCCGGGCTTGCGGCGCTGGCCGCGCATGGTCTGCTGGGGGCGGCGGTCGCGCTCTGGATCGGGCAGGACCCGGCGTCGCCGGGCCCGCCCGCGCCGCGGTTCGAGGTGACGCTGGAGCGGCTGGACAGCGACACGCTGGCCGGGCTGCGGCTGAGCGAGGGCCGGGCCAATGCCGCCGATCCGGCGCTGGGGCCGGGCGAGGACAGCGAAGAGGGCGAGGACGGCCCGGCGCCCGCGACCGGACCGGACAGCCGGGTCGAGGACCGTGTCGAGGATCGGGCTGAACCTCGGGCCGAGATGCGGGAGGGGATCGCCGGAGAGACGCCATCGTCCTCCGCCCCGTTATCGGCCGCCGTGCCGCAACCGGTGCCGTCACATCGGCTTTCGCCGGTGATGGCGCGGTCGGGGGTGGCGGCGGTTGCGGTCGCGCCGGATCGAATCGCCCCGGTCGGCACCGGCGCGGGGGCTGGCGCCGGATCCGGCACGGCGTCGGGCACGGGCATCGCGCGGCGCCCGGCTTTCGCGTCGTCCGAACCCCGCGCCCGCGATCTGGCGGCGGCGGCGCTGATTCGTCGCATCCGCGAGACCCCGGCCCCCGACTGCCTGCTGGCATTGCCCCGGCGCGATGCCGAGGGCGGTGCAGGGCTCGACCTGATGGCCGCCTCGGAGGCCGGGATGGCCGATTATGCCGGGCGGCTTCTGACCGGCGATCTGGCCGGAACCGCCCAGCGGCGCCGCCTGATCGATCCGCGGCAATGCCCCGTGCTCGAGCTGCTGCGCGACAGCCCCGATTATCCCGCGACGCGGCTGGGGCTGGGGCTCGACCGGACCGAGATCGTGTCGGGCGGGCGCTTGACCGGCCGCCTGCGCGGGGTCGGCGGGCGCTATGTATTGTTGCTTCTGATCGACAATAACGGCGTGGTCCAGGACCTGCAGCGCTTCCTGTCCTTTGCCGGGAACCGGGCGAAATTCGAGGTGCCGGTATCCTTGGCCGGACCCGCGCGCGACACGTCGCAACTGCTGCTTGCGGTGGCGGCGGACGGGCCGGTCTCGGGGCTGCGCGCCCAGATCGGGCGTCGCGCCGACGAGGTCTTCTCGTCCGGGCGCCGGACCGCGCTGGGGGCGGCCGCGCTGGCGCTGGCGGGATTCGATCTGCGCTGAAGAAAGCTGCCCGCGGTGACGAGATCCGGGCTGGACAACTGCGTTGAGTATGACGAAGTTGGCTCGCGCAAAAGTATATTTTAGGCAAATAAGGTCATAAAAAAGATGAAATGTGGGCGATGGGTTGTCCCCGCCGTCTCAACGATTAAGACCAGACCGGAGCAAAATGTCGCGGTGGTCTGCATGTCCATGGATTTGTAATTGTGTCGATTCACCAAGGGGTTTCAATGGTATTGTTCACAGAGGCCGGTTTGGGCCGGAGCGAGGGCGTCAGGCGGCCGTTTTCGCCGCAATTCCGGAAAATTCTGCGACAGGCATTGAGAAGCACCACCGCATTGGCAGCCGGGCTTACTCTGGGTGCCGCGGCGGCCGGGGCCGATACGTTCCATTGGACCGGCACGGCCGAAGACGGGTTCTGGGCCAATCCCGAAAACTGGCAAGATGCGATGGGCGACCCGATCGAGGGCGATGCGCCGGGTCTTGACGGCATGCCGGCCGGGATCGTTCTGGGAGAGGCCGCGACGGGGACGATCGGTCTCGAGGCCGGCCGCGCCACGCTGAGCGCACTTGAACTGACCGACAATTCCGGCACGGCGCTGACCGACGGCACGCTGGCCTTTTCCCTGCCCGAGGGCGCCTCCGGGACGGCGGCGCGGCTGACCGTCGCGGGCAGCGGCGATTTCATGGGCGAGTCGCTGGCTTTCGACCTCGAGGACGATCTGCTGGTCGAGGCCTCGGTCGATACCGGGCTGGCGGGCAATGTTTCCGGCACCGGGGCGCTGCGGCTGCGGGCGGCCGGGGACAGCGAGATCACGCTGTCGGGTCGCAACAGCCAGACCGGCGGCACCGTGATCGAGGCCGGAACGGTGGCCGCGACCGGCGGTGAGGCGCTGTCCGAGGCCGGTGCCGTGACCCTTGCGGGCGGGATCGACGGCCGCGCGGCCTCGGTGCTGCGGATCGAACAGGACGAGACCGTGGGCGGGCTGGCGTCGGCCGAGGGCGCCCGGGGCGGGCTCGAGCTTGCGGGTGGCAGCCTGACGGTGTCGGGTGGCCCCGCCTCCAGCTTCGGGCTCGGGATCTCGGGCTCGGGCGGGCTGGCCGTCGGCGACGGCGCCGATCTGACGCTGGCCGCGGCGAACAGCTATGAGGGCGGCACGGTCGTCTCGGGCGGGGCGCTGTCGGTGACGGCGGGCGGCAGCCTCGGTTCGGGCGATGTGTCGGTCGCCGATGGCAGCCTTCTGACCTATGGCGCGGCGCTTGGCGCGGATCAGACCGTGACGCTGGGCGATGGCGGGCTCTGGACGCTGGCGGGCGACGAGACCGTGGGCGGGCTTGACGGCACGGGCACGGCCGATCTGGGCGGAAACAGGCTCGATATCGCCCTGCCCGGGACCGAGACCCTGGCTTTCGCGGGCAGCCTCAAGGGCGGCACCGACAGCCTGCTGGCTCTGACCGGCGGCGGCGAATACATGCTGACGGGGTCGCTTTCGGACTATCGGGGCGGGTTCAGGATCGAGGCCGGACGGCTGGGTCTTTCCGATGCCGGTGGCGCGCTGAACGACAATGCGCTCACGCTGGCGGGCGGCACGCTGGTCGCCGATCTGGAAAATGCCTTTGGCGGCACGATTGCGACCGAGGCGGGCAGCACAAGCACGATCACTGCCGCCGCGGGCACGACCCTGAGCCTGACCGGCGGGATGGCGCTGGCGGGCGATCTGAGCTTCACGGCCGAGGGCGAGGATGCCGAGATCGGGCTGAAGATGGCGTCGGTGACGCTGCAAGAGGGCGTTTCGCTGGGCTTCGACAGGGCCCGGTTCAAGATCGGCTCGGAGGCCGCGGCGGGGATGTTCGCCGCCGACGGGGGCACCCGGCTGGGGGCCGAGGCGGTGCTGGATCTGGCCGGTCACGATGTCGGGATCGCGGCGCTGACCGGGTCGGGCAGGATCCTGACCGATAGCGGCGATGCCGTTCTCGGCCTGGGCGACGGCACCGATTTCGGCGGCGTTCTGGCCGATGGCGCGGCCGGCCGCCTGTCGCTGGAAACCGACGGCACGGTGCGGCTGACGGGCGACAACAGCCTGACCGGCGGCACCTCGGTCACCGGCGGCAGCCTGACCCTGGCCGGAGGCGGGACGCTGGGCGATATCGAGATCGCCTCGGCCGGGCGCTTCGTGCTGGAGGACGGATCGGCCGGGTCGGTGGTCAACTCGGGGACCGGCAGCTCGAATGCCGGCACGATCGCCGCGCTGACCCAGAAGGCGGGCAGCTTCGCCAACAGCGGCACGGTTTCCGGCGCGACATCCGTCGAAGGCGGGGACCTGAGCAATACCGGCACATTGTCGGACGATGTGTCGGTCTCGGGCGGGTCGCTGTCGTCGAGCGGCAGCATCGGCGGCAAGCTCGATTTGTCGGAGGGCGAGGCCCGGATTGATGGCAGCGTTTCCGGCGCGGTCGATGTCAGCGGGGGCAGCCTCGATGCGGGCAAGGGCAGCGCGCTGAAGAGCGGTCTCGGCGTCTCTGGCGGCAGCGCCGAGACGGCCGGGACGGTCTTGGGCGGGGTGTCCGTGACCGGCGGCCGCTATGACAACAGTGGCAACGTAAGCGGCGGTCTGGATCTCGCGGATGGCTCGGTGGGCAATACCGGCACCATCGGCGGCGCGGTCACGGTCGGCGGCGGCACGCTGACGAATGGCGGCACATTGTCTGACGATGTTTCGGTCTCGGGCGGGTCGCTGTCGTCGAGCGGCAGCATCGGCGGCACGCTCGACGTCTCGGAGGGCGAGGCCCGGATCGATGGCAGCGTTACCGGCGCGGTCGATGTCAGCGGGGGCAGCCTCGAGGCGGGCAGGGACAGCGCGCTGAAGGGCGGTCTCGGCGTCTCGGGCGGCAGCGCCGAGACGGCCGGGACGGTTTCGGGCGGGGTGTCGGTGACCGGCGGCCGCTATGACAACAGCGGCAGCGTGAGCGGTGGTCTGGATCTCGCGGATGGCACGGTCGGCAATACCGGCACCATCGGCGGTGAGGTCACGGTCGGCGGCGGCACGCTGACGAATGGCGGCACGCTGTCGGGCGATGTTTCGGTCTCGGGCGGGTCGCTGTCGTCGAGCGGCAGCATCGGCGGAGATCTCGATGTCACCGGCGGCACGGCGACCAATAGCGGCTGGGTCGGGGGCAAGAGCAGCGTCGGCAGCGGCGGGGTTCTGGTCTCGGAAGGCGGGCGCTTCGGCGACGATCTGACCATTCAGGGCGACACCGGCAGTGGCGCGGGCACCCTGCGGCTGTCGGGCACGACCACGGTGGCGGGCGATGTGACCAATGACGGCAACATCGAGACCGCGGGCGGCAAGGACACCGCGCTGAACCTGACCGATGGCGGCGGCTTCACCAATAATGGCAGCATCACGGTCGAGGACGGGTCTCTGACGGTGGCGGCCGACACCATCACGATCAGCGACGGCGCCTCGATGAAGGGCGATATCGATTTCGTCGGCGCGGTGGTGAACAAGGGCGAGCTCGATCTCGAGAACGACCTCCGGGATACGCTCCGGACCGACGAGGACGGGGTGACGCGGATCGTCGCCTCGCTCGACGGCGCGGGCAACGATGTCGAGAATGCCGGCCGCCTGGAGCTTGGCGAGGACCTGTCCTTTACCGGGGTCGGCGAGGTCTCGAACAGCGGCACGGTCGAGATCGGCGCGAACGGGCGTCTGCAGGCCGAGCGGATCGGGAATGCCGGCCGCCTGAACCTGGGCGCGGGCGCGGCGCTGGAGGGCACCGGCAACACGCTGGAGAATACCGGGACGATCACCGTCGGCGATGGCGGCAGCGTGACCGATGCCGGCGCGATCGAGAACCGCGAGACCGGGCTGATCGAGTTCACCGGCGGCGGCACGCTCGCCTCGGACAGCGATGCGAGCGGCGACGAGCCGATCCGGAATGCCGGTCGGATCGTCACCACCGACGACGGCGATGACACCATCACGCTGGGCGGCGCGAACCCGAATCTGCTGGAAAACCTGGCGAGTGGCAGTCTCGAGATCGGCGACAGCGACAGCGTGATCGGCAGCGCGACCACGCTGGACAATGCCGGATCGGTGACGATCGGCACCGGCTCGACGCTGGAGCTGGCCGCGCTTGCGACCGCGGCGGGTGGCAGCCTGACCAATAACGGGATGCTGAAGGCGGGGTCGGTGACCTCGGCGGGCAGCCTGACCAACAATGCGGGCGCCGAGATCGCCTCCGACGTGACCAGCTCGGGCAGCCTGAGCAATGCCGGCACGATCTCGGGCGATCTGAGCGTGACCGGCGGCACCGCCACCAACAGCGGCAGCCTGCAGGACGTGTCGGTCTCGGGCGGGGCGCTGACGGTGACGGCGGGCAGCCTGACCGGGCTGTCGGTCTCGGGCGGCAGCGCGTCGCTGGAAGGCGGGTCGCTGTCGGGCGATCTCGAGGTCTCGGGCGGTGCGGCGGATGTCGATGTCGCGGTCGGTGGCACGGCGGATGTGACCGGTGGCCGGTTGACGATCGGCGCCGACGGCTCGGTCGCGGAGCTGACCACGGTCGGCAGCGCGGGCAGCCTGGATACGGCGGGAACGCTGGCCTCGCTGACAAGCGCGGGCCAGGTCGAGAATAGCGGCACCATCACCGGCGATGTGGCGGCCTCGGGCGGGACCTTCCTGTCCTCGGGCACGGTATCGGGCGATGTCGCGGCGACGGGCGGGGCGCTGGCCTCGGTCTCGGGGCGGATCGACGGGGCGCTGACGGCCGGAAGCGGCTCGGAGGCGCGGGTGACCGGCGATCTGGCACTTGGCGGCGGTCTCGGCATCGACGCGGGCGGCAAATTCGACCTGCGATCGGGCACCGTGACCATGGCCGAGGACACCGATGCCGTGAATGACGGCACCGCCATCATCGGCGATGGCACGCTGAAGGGCGGGACCGGGGGCAGCTTCCGGAACCGCGACGGCGGCCAGTTGAGCGTGACCGGGACCGGTCGGCTGGAAACGGATCTGGTGAATGCCGACGGCGCGGGGGCCGAGATCGACGGCACCATTGCCGGGGCGGTCGAGAATGACGGCGAGATCGCGCTTGGCGGCACCATCGACGGCGCGCTTGGCAATGACGGGACGGTCAGGGTGGCGGCGGACGATACGGCCGGGATCACCGGCGCCATTGCCGGGCTCGGGTCCTATCTGGTGGAGGGCAGGCTCGATTTCGGCGGCAGCTTCGATCTGGGCCGCGAGGGCGAGACCGAGGGCCGCCTGGCCCTTGGCGAGAATGCCACCGTCAGCGGCGACCTGGTGACGAGCTACGGCACCGTCACGCTGGCCGATGGCAGCCGGCTCGAGGCCGATCTGGTCTCGTCCGGCCAGCTGACGGCCTCGGGCAGCGCGACCGTCGACGGCGATCTGACCCTGTCGGACGGCGCGGTGCTGAGCCTGTCCGACGGCACCGCCGACGACCGTCTCGACGTGACCGGCGATGCCCGGCTGAACGGCACCATCGGGATGGATATCGACCTGACCGATGGCGCCCAGAGCGCCGATGCGATCCATATCGACGGGGTCGCAAGCGGCAATGTGCTGCTGGCCTTCAACGACCTGACCACGGGTGATTACGGCCAGATCAGGGACCGGCTCGACCTGCTGTCCTATGGCTCGGATGGCGGATTGTCGGTCCGCTCCAGCGGCTTGCCCACCAGCGGCAGCATCCTCTACCGGCTTGACCGCAATGCCGGCGGCGACGGCTGGGGGCTGATCTCGGGGGCGAACCCGGCGCTTGGCGGCCTGTCCAGCGGTCTGGCCCTGACCCAGTCGCTGATCGGCTCGGTGGTGAACCGGCCGACCAGCCCCTATGTCTCGGGGCTGGCCTCGACCGAGGGCTCGCCCTGCGGCTGGGGCAGCTGGGGCCGGGCGATGGGCGGGAAGGCCACCGCCAGCGGCAACTCGCATACCGCTCTGGGCAGTTTCTCGACCGAGATCGATGCCAGCTATGGCGGGGTGCAGGCCGGGCTCGATTACAGCTGTTTCGACGGCGGCGAGGATGGCTGGAACCTCAGCTTCGGCACCATTTTCGGGCTCAATGACGGGTCGATCAAGCAGCCGGTCTACCTGTTCGACCCCAATACCGGCACCGTCAACCAGGGCATCCAGACCAGCCGCAACCATACCGACTTCCAGCAGCTTTACGGCGGTGCCTATATCGGCGCCTCCCGGGGCCGGTTCTTCGCCGATCTGCAGGTCACCGTGAACGAGACCGAGTTCGATCTGGAGAACAAGGCGGCCGCGGGTGCCTATGGCGAGCGGCTGGGGGTCGACGACCAGAGCTATGACAGCACCGGTCACACGGTTTCGGGCACGGTGGGCTATGCCTTCCCGCTGGGCGAGGAGAGCGGGTTCAGCCTGATCCCGTCGCTTGGCTTCTCGGTCAGCCGGACCAAGTCGGACGACCTTTACTTCAGCAACGACCCCGGCGATGACGCGGATGACGGGGTGCTGAAATTCGATCCGATCAACAACGAGGTCGGCTTTGCCTCGGTGACGCTGTCGCGCAGCCGGGTGCTGCCCTCGGGGGTCTCGGTTCTGAACGGCTTCGCCACCGCCACGGCCTATCACGACTTCTCAGACCGCTCGGTGGCGAAGTATTACGAGCTCGATTCGAGCGGCGCACCGCTGGGGGCGCCGCTGGTGTCGGAGAATGACGGGCTTGGCAATTATGGCGAGCTCAGTGCGGGGTTCAACTATACCCGCATCCTGGGCAAGGGTCAGGCCGGGGCGGCCCGGCAGATGGACGCGTCGGTTCGGGTCGACAGCCGGTTCGGCGACGATCTGGATGGCTGGGGCGTGACCGCGCAGATGCGGTTCCAGTTCTAGGCCCCGGGCCGGGGTGGGCGCCTTCGCGGGCGCCTGCCCGAGAAACACGACAAAGAGATAGGAAGCTTTTCGAGCCATGTCCCGTTTCAGCAAGGTCGCCTGGAAAGAAGGTTTGTTCCTGCAGCCGCATCACCTGCAGCAGGCCGACCGCCATCTCGAGCATCTGATCCGCGCGCAGGTGGCCGCGCTGTCGCCCTATCCCTGGGGTCTGGCCGAGCTGCGTTTCGATCGCGACATGCTGCAACAGGGCCGGATCGGGCTGTTGGCGGCCGCGGGCACGATGCCCGACGGCACCGCCTTCGAGGCTCCCGGCGCCTCGCCGCTGCCGGTCGCGGCCGAGGTGCCCGAGGACGGGGCCGGGCTCGATGTCTGGCTGACCCTGCCCGATGCGCCGGTCGACGGCCAGGAGGTCGCCCCCGCCGCCGCCGATGCCGCCACCCGCTATGTGCTGGGCCGCGAGACGGTGGCCGACAATGCCGCCGCCGCGCGCTCGGAACAGGTGCTGGAAGTGGCCCATCCGCGGCTGGAGCTGGCGCTGCGCAAGACGCCCCGCCCGGGCTATCAGTGCCTCAGGCTCGGCCGGGTGCTCGATCTGCGCGACGGCATCGTCACGCTTGACGACCGGGTGCCGCCGACCGCGCTGCGGCTTGCGGTGCATCCGGCCTATGACGGCTATCTCGGCCGGGTGATCGGCTGGATCGAATCGAAGCTCGACACGCTGGCGCGCTATGCCGCGGATCCCTCCTCGGGTGGCGGAATGCAGGCGGGCGACTATCTGATGCTGATGCTTCTGAACCGCGAGCTGCCGGTGCTTCGGCATCTGAAATCCATGGCCAGCGTGCATCCCGAGCGGCTTTACGAAAAGCTGGTCGGGCTGGCGGGCGAGCTGGCCACCTTCGATCAGGGCGAGCGCCGCGCCCCGGCCTACGAGGCCTATCGCCATGACGATCCCAAGGCCAGCTTTCCGCCGGTGGTGGCCGATATCCAGCGGCTGCTGGCGCGTGACGTCGGCCGCGCGGTCAGGCTGCCCCTGCAGGAGGTGCGGGCCAATTCCTATGCCGCGCTGATCAACGACCGGAACCTCTTCGCTCAGGCGACCTTCGTGCTGGAGGTCAGTTCCGGCCTGCCGCTGGCCGAGGTCCAGCAGCAGTTCCCGCAGCTTTGCAAGGTCGGTCCCTCGACCCAGATGAAGACCATCATCAACAACAACCTGCCGGGCATCGGGCTGGTGCATCTGCCCAACCCGCCGCGGCAGATCCGGGTGGTCTCGACCAATGTCTATTTCCTGCTCGACCGCTCGACCCCGCTCTGGAGCGAGTTTTCCAGCGCGCCCGCGATCGGGATGCATTTCGCGGGCAACTGGCCCGATCTCAAGCTTGAACTCTGGGCGGTGCCGGAGGGGGCGTGATGGCAGATAACGACGACGATGACGACAAGACCGTGTTCGGGCAGCCGCTGCCGCCGCCGCCGCTGACCCCGCATCCGCTGACCTATCCGCCGGGCTCGGGCTGGAACGTCTATCCGCAGGAGTCCTCCGGCACCGAGCGCACCGCCTTCGGCCAGACCGCGTCCCCGCCCGGGACCGGCGTGCCGCCGACGCCCCGCTCGCCGGGGCCGCATCCGTTCTATCAGCCGGGCACCGGCCAGCGCAGCGCGGCGGCCGGGATCTTCCCCGAGATCCGCCGCCCCGAGGCCGCGCCGCGCCCGGCGGCCCAGGCGCGGATCGCGCTGGACGATGCGCTTCGGGCGGCCGATGCGGGCCGCGGTGCCGCCTCTAACCCGCTTCTGGCCGAGGCGACCCAGCTTCTGATCCTGCTGGGGCGGCTCCGGACCGGGCTGGTCGAGATGCAGGCCGGGCCGCTGATCGACCATGTCACCCGCGAGATCGACGATATCGAGCGGCGCTGCCTGGCCGTCGGGCTGCCCGCCTCCGAGGTGCGGGACGCGAAATACGCGCTTTCGGCCACCGCCGACGACATCGTGCAGAACCTGCCCGGCGCCGACCGGGCGATGTGGCTGCAATATTCGATGGTGGCGCGGTTCTTCGGCGAACGCTCGTCCGGGGTCGGCTTCTTCCGCAAGATGGACGAGGCGATGAAGGCGCCGGGGCAGCGCTATCACCTGCTTGAACTGATGCTGGTCTGCCTGTCGCTGGGATTCGAGGGCCAGTACCGGGCGATGCCCTCGGGTGCGGCCGAGCTGGCGCGGATCCGCAGCGCCATCTACGAGACCCTGCGCCGGATCTCGCCGCGGCCCGATGACGATGTCTCGCCGCATTGGACGGCGGTGCCGCTGGATGCGCGCAGGCGCGGCGGGCAGACCCCGCTCTGGGTGATCGCGGCCATCGCCGCGGCGATGCTGGTGGCGCTGTTCGCCACGCTCTCGACGCTGCTGACGCGGCAGGGGGCGACGGTGCGCGACGACATCCTGGCGCTGCATGCCGGACAGCCCGAGATCGCGATCGAGCGCACCGAGCCGGTGATCGCGCCCTATCAGGCGCCCGAGACGACGCAGATGGACCGGATCCGCACCGCGCTGGCCGAACCGCTCGAGACGGGCCGGGTCGAGGTCGATCAGGTAAATGACTGGGTGCTGGTGCGGCTGCGCGAGGCGCTGCGCTTCGCCACCGGCTCGGCCGATCTCGGGAACGGATCCGCGCCGCTGCTGGCCGAGATCGCGGCGATGCTCGATGGCGAGGACGGCCCGGTGCGGGTGGTCGGCCATACCGACAGCGTGCCGATGTCGGGGCGCGGCCGGTTCCGCAGCAACCATGACCTGTCGCTGGCCCGGGCCGAGACCGTGGCCGAACGGCTGGGCGCTCTGGTCGCCGATCCGGCGCGGCTGAGTGCCGAGGGCAAGGGGGCGACCGACCCGGTTGCCGGGAATGACACCCCCGAAGGCCGGGGGATGAACCGGCGTGTCGAGATCATGATACCGCGGGAGGACTGAGCGGGATGCGAAGAGCTCTTCGGGCGGTGGGCGCCGCCTTCGCCGCCATGTGGCGGGCGCGCTGGATGCGCGTCCTTCTGATCGTTCTGGGGCTTCTGGCGCTTGGCGCCGCGATCTGGTTCGGGCTGCCGATGACCGGATCGGCGCTGCTGGCCTCGGTCTGGCTCAGGGCCGGGCTGATCGTGCTGATCGCGGGCACGCTGGGGCTGGTCTATGGGCTGGGCTGGCTGCGCCGCCGCCGCCGCGCCGAGGCGCTGGAAGACAGCCTGATGGCCGAGCCCGCGGGCGATGGCCGGGTGCTGGCCGAGCGGATGCAGGAGGCGCTGGCCAAGCTGCGGCGGTCGGGCGGCAAGAGCGCGCTTTACGATCTGCCCTGGTATGTGATCATCGGCCCGCCGGGTGCGGGCAAGACCACGGCGCTTGCGAATTCCGGCATCGGCTTTCCGGGCCGGGACGGGCCCGGCTCGGGCATCGAGGGCTTCGGCGGCACCCGCAATTGCGACTGGTGGTTCGCCGAGGAGGCGGTGCTGATCGACACCGCCGGGCGCTATACCACCCAGGACAGCGATGCCGAGGCCGACCGCGCCAGTTGGACGTCCTTCCTGCAGCTTCTCAAGAAGGGCCGTCCCGACCAGCCGGTGAACGGTGTGATCCTGGCCTTTTCGGTGGCCGACATGATGGCCGCCTCGGAGGCCGATCTGGCGCGCCATGCCGAGACCGTGCGCACCCGGCTGGCCGAGCTGCACGAGACGCTCAAGATCGACGTGCCGGTCTATGTGCTGTTCACCAAGGCCGACCTGATCTCGGGGTTCCGGGAATATTTCGGCTCGTTCAGCCAGTCGCGGCGGCGGCTGGTCTGGGGCACCACCTTCCAGACCCGCGACCGCAGCGCGCGCACCTGCGAACTGGTTCCGGCCGAATTCGACGCGCTGGTGGCGCGGCTGTCGGACGAGGTCAGCGATCGCATGACCGAAGAGCCCGACGGCGCGGCGCGGATCGCGATCTTCGGGCTGCCGGGCCAGATGGCGATGCTGCGCGACACCGTCTCGGACTTCCTGCGCCGGGTCTTCGCGCCGACGCGCTACCAGTCGAACGCGATCCTGAGGGGCTTCTACTTCACCTCGGGCACCCAGGAGGGCACGCCCATCGACCAGGTGCTGGGGGCGATGGCCAAGGGCGGCGACGAGGCCGCCTTCCAGCCCGCCTTCCTGTCCGGCAAGGGCCGCAGCTACTTCCTGCATGACCTGCTGAAGAAGGTGATCTTCGAGGAGCGCGACTGGGTCGGCTTCGACCGCCGCGCGGTGCGCCGCCGCCAGATCCTGCGCAGTGCCGCCATGGTGCTGATCGCCACGGTCACGCTGGGCGGCATGGCGGGGTTCGGCTACAGCTTCTGGCAGAATGCCAGCCTGCTGGCCGCCGCCGAGGCCGATGCCGACGCCTATCGCGATGCCGCGCGCAACGAGCTGGCGCGCACGGTGATCGACGATTCCGACGCCTCGGTGGTGCTGCCGCAGCTGCAGCAGCTTCGGCAGATGACCGCGGGCTATGTCGATCCGCGCCGTCCGGGCCTGTTCGAGGGGCTGGGGCTGTCGCGCCATGACGAGCTGCACGCCGCCGCCGACCGGGCCTATTCCGACGGTCTGGAACGGATGCTGCGGCCGCGGCTGATCCTGGCGCTGGAAAACCGCCTGCCGCAGCTCATCGCCGATGACGACACCGCCGCGATCTACCGCGCGCTCAAGGTCTATCTGCTGCTGGGCGGGCAGGGCGGGACGCGCGGCGCCGAGGACGATGCCGCCATCGCGGGCTATTTCGACGAGATCTGGCGGGCCCGCTTCGCCGCCCCGGGCGAGTTTCGGCTGCGCGAGGAGCTGACCCAGCATCTTCAGGCGATGCTCGATCTCGACGGCGATCGCCGGATCACCATCGGCATCGACCCCGAGATCGTGCGCAAGGCGCGCGATGCCATCGTCACCCTGCCGCTGGCCGAGCAGGCCTATGCCTCGATCCGCGACCGGGCGCTGACCTCGGGCCTGCCCGCCTTTGCGCCGGCCGAGGCCATCGGCGGCCAGGTCGAGCGGGTGCTGGCCACCACCGACGGCACGCCTCTGGACAGGCTTTCGGTGCCGGGGCTTTACACCTTCGAGGGCTATTGGGGCTTCTTCCTCGACGAGCTGACCCATGCCCGGTCGCGGCTGAAGGATGACCGCTGGGTGCTGGGCGAGGCCGCCGACCGGGTTGATTACGACCGCCAGCTGGGCAGCCTCGAACGCGATCTGCACCGGCGCTACCGGCAGGAATTCGACGCCGCCTGGACCGGGCTTCTGTCGCGGCTGACGATGGCGCGGATGTCGGCCGACCCGCCGCGCTATGACGCGCTGGCCGCCGCCGCCTCGCCGGTCGATTCGCCGCTGGCCCGGCTGGTCGAGGAGATCGGCCGCCAGACCCGGCTGAGCCGGCTTTACGACGAGATCGACGCGATGGCGCCCGAGGATGCGGCCAAGGCCGCCGCGGGCGGCGATCTGGCGGGCAACATGGGCGATGCGGCCTTCTCGCGGATCTATTCGCGCTCGGGCGTGTTCCAGCGCGTGGTGCTGGATGCGGTTCAGGCCCGCGGCAAGAGCCAGGTCCGGGCGGGCGCGGTGTCCGAGGATTCTCAGCGCGCCCAGGTCCAGCGGATCTCGGACGATTTCGCCGACTGGCACCGGCTGCTGACCGGCGAGCCCGGCGCCCGGCCCATCGACGCGGTGCTGGCCAATCTGGCCGCGCTGCGCGAGAACCGGCGCAATGCCGCGCTGGCCCCCAGCCCCGCCGATGAGACCCTGCTGCGCCAGACCCTGTCGGCGCTGACCATGAACAACAGCGCCCTGCCGCCCGATCTCGGCCGGATGCTGAGCGCGGTCGAGGCCGAGTTCCGTTCGGAGGCGCAGGATGCCAGTCTCGGCCAGATCGAGCGGGCGATGAATGACGAGGTCGGCGCCTTCTGCCGCGAATTCATCGAGCCCTATTTCCCCTTCACCGAGGGTGGGCGCCATGTCTCGCCCGCCATTTTCGGCCAGTTCTTCGCGCCGGGCGGGCGGGCCGACCGCTTCTTCACCACCTATCTGCAGCCGCATGTGACGCGCGGGCCCGACGGGCTGGAACCGATCCCGGGCAGTTCCATCGGCGAACGGCTCTCGCCCGATCTGCTGAAGGCCTTCGACCGGATCGAGGCGATCCGCATGGCCTTCTTCGCCTCTGGCGCCTCCGAGCCGCGGGTCGACATGGCGGTGACGCATATCTCCTCCTCGCCCTCGGTCAATCTGGCGGTGCTGGCGATCAACGGGTCGGAATTGCGGACCCAGCCCGGCTCGACCCCGGGCGAACTTAGCTGGCCGGGCCCCGGATCGGGGGTGTCGCTGGCGCTGTTCCCGCAGCAATCGGGGCGGCCGAACGGCATCCGCTTCGATGCCGGCCGCTGGGATATCGTGACCTTCCTGCGCACCGGCCGGAGCCGGGTCAACGGCACCTCGGTCGAGGTCACCCAGGATGTCGGCGGGCGCTCGATCACCTACCGGTTCTCCTTCGACTCGACGACGGTGCCCTTCCTGATGCCCGAGCTGTCGCAATTCTCCTGTCCGGTCTCGGTCGAGGCCCGGCCATGACGGTTGCGGGACGGGCAAGCATCGGGCTTCTGGGCAAGCATCCGGGCTATGGCGATTTTTTGCGCGCGGGGCTGTCGGACGGGGTGGCCGACGGGTTGACCGGCTGGATCGATGCCACGCTGGCCGAGCTGCGCGACGAGCTGGGCCAGGACTGGGGGCCGTTCTGGGACGGCGCGCAGGAGCTGCGCTTCCGGGTCGGGCGCGCGGTTCTGGGGCGGACGCTGGCGGGGGTCCTGCGGCCCTCCTGCGACCGGGTCGGGCGGCGCTATCCGCTGCTGCTTCTGACCGAGGGGGCCGAGGTGGCGCCGCCGACCGCCTCCGATGCCAGCCAGGATCTGTGGGAGGCGCTGTCGGCGCATCTCGACGGGGCCGAGCCGGGGCACGGGGCGCGGGCGCTTCTGCGCGGGCTCGATCTGGCCATCGAAGCCGAACCGGCCGAACGGGCGGCCGAAGGGCCGGTGGTTTGGGCGCATCGGCCCGATGGCGATCTTGGCGCGCTGTTGCGTGCGGCGCGGCCGGTCGAGGCCGAGCGGGCCGAGCTGTTGCGGGCACAGTTCTGGACCCCGGGCAACGGGCCCTGCGCCGCGCAATGGCTGGCCGGAACCGGGCTGCCCGAAGCCAGGGCTCTGGCCTGGATGCTGGCGGGGGTGCCCTGTGATCGTGGCGATGCGGGAGCGCAGCAATGAGGCCCGAGGCGCATTGGAACGGCTGGTTCCTGCTTGAGACCGGGATGGCGACCGATGTCGGCTGCCGCCGCGAGATCAACGAGGATGACATGATCGCCCGGCCCGATCTGGGGCTCTGGGCGGTGGCGGACGGCATGGGCGGGCATGCGGCGGGCGAGTTTGCCAGCCAGGCCATCGTCACCGAGCTGTCCGAGGCCGGGCTGCCCGCCTCGGCGGTCGATCTGCAGGCTCGCTTCATGGAACGGCTGATCCGCGCCAATGACCGCATCCGCGCGCATTCGGCCGAGCTGGCGGCGGGGCCGATCGGCTCGACCGTGGCGGCGCTGCTGGTGCATGAGGACAGCTATGGCGTGGTCTGGTGCGGCGACAGCCGGGGCTATCTGCTGCGCGACGGCCATCTGGTGCAGCAGAGCCGCGACCATACCGAGCTGCGCGCCGCGCTCGAGGCGGGGCGGATCACGCCCGAAGAGGCCAGGACCTGGCCCCGGCGCAATGTCATCACCCGCGCCATCGGGGTCGGCCCGGACCCGGAATGCGACATCGTCTCGGGCCGGATCGCGCCGGGCGATCTGTTCCTGCTCTGCTCGGACGGGCTGACCGAGCATCTGGACGATACCGAGATCGCCGATATCCTGCTGGACCTGCCGCCGCAGGCCGCCTGCGAGGCGCTGATCGCCGAGACCGTGGCGCGGGGGGCGCGCGACAATGTCACCGCCGTGGTGCTGGCCTGCCGCAGCGGCGATGACGATGACGAGAAGACGGCGCCGCCATTATGACCGGACCCGACGAGCCGCGGAAGGAGGGGCAGGACGGGACCGGCCCCGACCGCACCATGGTCTCGTCTCCGCCCCCCTCCCCGTCGTCTGCGGAGGAGGGCGCGGCGCCCGACCGGACGCGGATCTCCGTCCCCCCGGACGCGCCCGGGGATGCAGGCGACGAGCGCACCGCCTTCATGGCGCCGGGCGGCGGGGAAGACGCGACCCGGATTTCCGTACCTTCCGCCCCCTCCGGGCCGGACGCGTCCCCGGCGGCGGAGGAGGCCCGGGTGCCGATCCTGTCGGCCGGAACCGTCATCAACAACAATTACCGGATCGCCGGGGTGCTCAGCTCGGGGGGTATGGGTGCGGTCTATCACGGGGTCGAGATCGGCACCGGCGATCCGGTCGCGATCAAGGCGATCCTGCCGGATCTGGCCGCCGATCCGCGCGCGGGCGCGCTGTTTCGCAGCGAGGCGCGGATGCTGCGCCAGCTCGCCGACGATGCCATCGTGCGCTATTACAACTACGTCCACGACCATGCGCTCGAGCGGTATTTCCTGGTGATGGAATTCATCGAGGGCATCACGCTTTCGGATCACATGGCGCGCTCGGGGCCGTTGCCGCCTGCCGCCGCCGAGGCGCTGATCCGCAGGCTGGCCCGGGCCCTGTCGCGGGCGCATGCCCTGGGCGTGATCCATCGTGACCTGTCGCCCGACAACGTGATGCTGCCCGGCGGCGCCGTGGCCGAGGCCCGGCTGATCGATTTCGGCATCGCCCGCTCGGCGCGACTGTCCGAGGAGGAGGCGCCCGGCACCTTCGCGGGCAAGCTGAAATATGTCGCGCCCGAGCAGCTTGGCCATTTCGGCGGCCATGTCGGCCCCGAGACCGATATCTACGGGCTGGCGCTGCTGGTGGGGGCGGCGCTGTCCGGTCGCGCGCTGCCGATGGGCAACAGCATCGAGGAGGCGGCCGAGCGGCGCCGGAGGGTGCCCGACCTGTCCGGGGTGTCCTCGGGGCTCAGGCCGCTCCTGACCCATATGCTCGAGCCCGATCCGGCGGCGCGCCCGGCCTCGATGGAAGAGGTGCTGCGGCTGATCGAGCATCCGCATCTCTTGCCGCCGCGCTATGGCGGCCCCAGCGCGGCGGTGCCCGGCGGGCTGACCCTGCCGCCGGGGCTGGGGCGGCCGGGGGCCGCGCGTGCGGCCGGGGCCGGGGCCGGGCAGGGCGCGGGG